>CAMDKT010000249.1 GCA_945900935.1 Candidatus Sulfopaludibacter sp. SbA3
AAGGACTACTACGTCACGGAAGCGCTGCGTCTCATTGCTCTCGCCGCTCCAGGCAAGATCATCTTCAAGGGCGGCACGAGTCTGTCGAAGGGCTGGGATCTGATCCAACGCTTCTCGGAAGACATCGACATCTTCCTTGATCCACGCGCCTTTCAGCCGCCCCTCGGCAAGAACGGCATTGACCGCGAACTGAAGAAGCTACGCGACGCGGTCGGCGCTCATCCCGCGCTCACGTTTTTGGAACCGGACAGCCAAACTATTGGCGGATTCGGACGAAACGACCGCTTCTCGTACCGGCAGCGTTTCGGCGGTCCTGGCGAAGTCGTAAACCGCGTGCTGCTGGAGGCAGGCACCGCGAGCGGGAGCGAGCCGACCGTTGTCGTTGAGCTGAACTCTTACCTCGGGCAGTTTCTACAGCAAAGCGAAGTGACGCTTGGAACAGAGGATGAAGCGCCATTCCCGATGGCGTTGCTGCATTTTCGGCGGACCTTCGTAGAGAAGATGTTTGCGATTCACAGCAAGGTCGAATTGTTCAAGCGTGACAAAACCCCGCTTGGAAGCTATGCCCGGCACTACTACGACCTCTATCAACTCTCCTTGCGGGAAGAGGTCATCACGATGCTGCATTCACCTGAATACGCCGGCATCAAAGCCGACTACGACCAAATCAGCCGAACGCATTTTGCAAGAAACTACTTCTTCCCCGAAGGCATGAGCTTCGCCGCCAGTGATGCACTCTTTCCGAACGAAGAGCTGGCCGCGATGCTCGGCGCGGAATTCGACGCGCAGTGCAGGATGCTCTGCTACGGGCCGTACCCGTCATGGGATAAAATCAAAGACCGATTCCTTGCGCTCCGAGGCGCTCTATAACAACCACCTATCGCGCGACGGTCCCGGTTAAATCTTGTCTTTACTGAAAAGTATTCACAACAAGAGGCTATCGCCCGCTTCGATGAGCAGTTCGCGCGCGAAGCGGCATGAATCGCTGCTCTGAAGGACGCTCGCCATCGTCCCCGATGATCGGCAAGCTCCGGCGCGTGGAACTGTCTGAGAAGGACCCTGACTTGGCTCCCAACCTCAGCGCCGTGTTCCGGATGCTCCCTCAATCCGTCGCCTTCTCCGCATCGACACCCGCGTCGAATGCGGGACAGCCTTGGTGTTCAAAGGTAAGCAGACCCGCTCGCGGAAATCTCTTGTTCATACAGACGCCCCAATCCGCCCCCAAAATGCCGGCATCCACAACTACAGTCCGCGTCATCGCTGGAAAAGCCGGTTTGATTGTCCCAATCGACGGTAGGGATGTCATTGCGCGGGGCGATTTTCATTTGTCCGCCTCGCCGCCGTCGTCTTCCGCGTATTTCGAAAGCAGATAATTCATGCTGTCTTCCACCCCATAGCCGAAGTTACGGCATGTATCGCGAGTTTTCTCCAGCCGGGAAAACAAGGCGTCGCGAGCGGCACCAGGCAGTGTCATTACAACGGGGAGCGCTCGCTCGAACATTCGCATGAGCGCGTCGAGGTAGTCCTCCTCAACATAGCCGAAATCGGCGGTGAAGCGGGCACTTTGCTCGCAGAAGAAGATCATCAATTCAGCCATCCCCGCCGCGTCGCCAACAGCCTTCTTGTAGTTGACGATCGCCTGTTTGGCTTTGGCGACAGAAGGCTTTTGATCGCGATAGACGTCAGGCCGCAACCAGCGCTCCATCGTGGTCTTGTAGGGTTCCAGTACGTCCTCGCCCAAACCGAATCGAGAATGAAGGTACGTTTTGTTATCCTTGTTCGCCCCGTAGAGGCCGTGGATCAGATGGACTAATCCTTTACTGTCGATATCGGCAAGCTTTGCTTTCACATCTGTCCAAGTGGGTTGGCGCATGCTCATGATTTATCTGATTTTAGCGCTGGCCCTGAAAATAGGAAACGCGAAGCCGATGGACTCCGCGTGAGAAGTGGGCGCTGCCATCGATTGCCGCGGGCGCATGGGCGCCATCGTTGTCGATCAGCAATTTGTCGTTGATATAGAGCTTGGAACCATCGTCGGAAAGAAGGCGGAAGCGGCCAGTGTAATCAATGGCAAATCATTCGAATCGGTCCGTGATGCCCGGAAATCCTTGCCGGAAATCCCGTCGAAAGACGCGCCGGGATGTGGTGTAGATAGCGCCGGCGGGGCGCTGCTACAGACGAAGCCGGCTCACCGTAATCGAGCCGCGGAAACACTCATCCACGTCGCGGCCGGGCGTTGCGGGACGGGCGGCATACGTGCCGGAATAGCGGAAGCAATCTCCGTCGCGCTGAAAGCGCACGTCAAGCGGCGCGTCGTCGGGCTCGCATTCGCGGATCGAGAACCCGGGATCGCCTTCCAGATGCGGAAGATTTACGTTCCAATAATCCTTTGCACGGAGCCCGCCGTCGATGATGCGGCAGACGGCTACAGCGGCGAGCATGCTTGCAACATCCCAATCGAGGGGCAGCCCGCGGCGGACGTACTGCGAAATTGCAATAGAGGGTCTGCCGTGGAACGCGGCTTCACGGGCCGCCGCGACGGTGCCGGAAGAGTAGATATCGACGCCCAGATTTCCACCGCGGTTGATGCCGGAGAAGACCCAGTCGATTTGGGGCAGGATCTCGCTAAGGGCCACGCGCACGCAATCGGCCGGAGTTCCGGAGAGGTGATACTCCCGCGTGCCCGTCGCGGTGAGGGTAAGCGGCGCGTCCGTCGTTACGCGATGCCCGGCGTAGGAATGCGGGTCGCGCGGGGCAACGACGTACACTTCACCGAAGCGGGCTGCAAGAGTTTTCATCTCCGCCAAGCCGGGGGCGTCCCAACCGTCATCATTCGTCACCAGGATATTCGGACGAGCCATATTCGTCTATCGTGACAAGTTTCGGCGGAGTATCCTAATTCCAGGACATGTCAATCTCAAACAGCAACTCTGCAATGCCATACCGCCCCTTAGGCAATACCGGCGAAATGGTCTCCGTTATCGGTGTTGGCGGCTGGCACCTCGGGCTGAAGCACGTCGACGAAGCGCTGAGTATTCGCATCATTCGCGAGGCGATGGACCGCGGCGTCAACTTCCTGGACAACTGCTGGGACTACAATCAGGGCCTCAGCGAAGAGCGCATGGGCAAAGCGTTGCGCGACGGGTATCGCGAAAAAGCGTTCGTGATGACGAAGATCGACGGGCGATCCTATGCGGAGGCGATGCGTCAGTTGGAGGACTGCCTGCGGCGTCTGGAAACCGATTGCATCGACCTTGTGCAGCATCATGAAATTCAGCGCTTCGAGGATCCGTTTCGCATCCTCGACGAAGAGGGCGCGCATGCAGCGCTGGAAGACGCGCGCAAAGCCGGCAAGCTTCGCTTCACCGGATTCACCGGTCACAAAGATCCGCTGATGCATTTGCGAATGCTGGAAATTGCCGCCGAACGCGGCGTGCGTTTCGACGCCGTGCAGATGCCTCTCAACGTGATGGACGCGCACTATCGCAGCTTCGCCCGGCTGGTGCTTCCTGAACTCATCAGGCAAGGCATTGCGCCGCTGGCGATGAAGACCATGGCCAACGGGCACATCCTGAAATCAAACACCGTCTCCGCCATTGAGTGCCTGCAGTACGCGCTCAATTTGCCGGTGGCCACGGTCATCACCGGTATCGATACGATGGCGATTCTCGATCAGGCCTTCGAGGCTGTCCGAACGTTCCAGCCGATGAGCGCCGCCGAAGTCGACGCGCTGCTCGCCCGGACAAAAGACAAGGCCCGCGACGGCGCTTTCGAACTCTTCAAAACGACCAGCATTTATGACGGCACCGGCGCCAACCCGGAGTGGCTCGGCGAGGAGCCGAAACGCCTGCGGGACGCGGTGTTGACGATCTGAGGCGCTATTTCCCGGCCCGCCGCCCTGCGGATCGACAACCCTTCCGCCAAGAGTTCCGCGCGTTCATCGACACCGACAATACAGCGAGAAAAATCAATCGGTTCATCGGCCCCCCGTTTGGAGGCATCGTATCAAAATCCGTACAGCCGCGCCGGATTCTCCACCAGAATCTTCTTCCGCGTCGCGGCATCCGGCGCCCAAACCGGAAGCTGATTCAACAGCCGCCCGTCATCAATTGGCAGCGGCGCGCCCACATCCGTGGCCTTCCGCCCCGCAGGTCCAGGCGAGTCCGGATGCGGCCAGTCCGTTCCCCACACGATCCGGTCCGCGTTAGCCGCGATCAGCGCCCGCGCCAATGGCGCTGCGTCGGCATAGTCCGGACCTTTTTCCGACGCTCGATACGCGCCCGAAATTTTCACGTACGCCTTGCCCGAGCGCACCAATTCCAACAAGGCCGCAAAGCCCGGTTGCGTTAAACCCAGCGCCGCCTTCGCCCCGCCGAAATGGTCGAACACCACCGGCACCGGCGAATCCATCACGAGTTCCCGAATCCCTGCAATTACGCCCAAATTCGCGAAAATCTGTATATGCCACCCACGGCTCTTCATCCGCGCCTCCGCCTTTTGAAATCGCTCCCGCCCCTGCGCCGGATCGGTAATTCCCGCCGTCGCCAGATTCAGCCGGATGCCCCGCACGCCGCCCATGTGCATCGCGTCCAATTCGCGATCCGTCGTCTTCTCGTCGATCACCGCGATCCCCCGCGCGCCCTTCCCCGTCTCCCGAATTCCATACAGCGTCGCCGCGTTGTCCGTCCCATAAACACTGGGCGTCACAATCACCACCCGCTCCATTTGCAGCGAAGCGTGAAGAGCCTTCATCTCCGCCGGCAGCGCCGGTTGCGGCGTGTAACTTCGTCCCGCGAAAAACGGAAACTGATTCGGATCGCCGAAAATATGCGTGTGGCAATCGCACGCCCCGGCCGGTACCGCGAAACTCACCTTCGTCGCCGCGTGCATCACTCCCGCCGCGCCCGCCATCATTTGCCGCCGCGTCATAACGACAACAACTTCGACGCGTTCGTCCACGTCACCTTGCGGAACACGTCCGGCGTCGTCAACTCTTTCAACAGCCCCAGCGTATCCCGTCCCACGCACTTGTTCTTCAGCCGCGGCAACAGCGCGCCGCTGCCCGCCCCGCGCCCGTCCCGGCAACTGCAATCGCTGCCGAACAGCAGCTTGTTCTGATGTCGCTTGATGAATTCCCGCGCGAACTCCGCGTCCCGGCTCAATGCGTTGTTGCCTGAATTGGCCGACATGTCCCCGTACAAATTCGGGTATTCCGAAAGCCAGCGATCCGTCACGCCGCCCTTCTTCACCGGCCCCGTTGGATACTCCGCTTCCCGCGCCACATCGGTGCTGATACTCGCCCAGAAGAAATTCGCGTGCCCGATAAACGTCGTCTTCTTGTGCGCCTTCAAAACCTTATCGAACTGCGCGAACCCGGTGTTCCAGCCTTCTTCCTTCGTGAACGGCGATGTCTCCTGAAAATGAATTAACACCGGCACTTTCCGCTCGGCGCACAGATCATATAGACGCCGCATATCCTTAGCGTCCGCCGCCGTGTGACTCTTCATTTCACCAATGCCCCGCGCGCCGCCGTCAAGCGCTTTCCCCAGCGCTTCCAGGTTGCCCGGCTGCGATGGATCCGCGGAGACGAACCAGATAAACCGGTCCGGCCGCAGCGCGATCTCGGACTTGGCTTGCTCGGCCATGCGCAGGTTCGTTAGCAGCACCGCCTTCGTGACGCCCATGCCCTCAACGTGCGCGAAGCCATCGCCGGCGGTGCGTTTCGGATGTAAGTGGATATCCACAACGGGTCCGCCCCACTCTTGCGCGCCGAGCGCCAATCCAGCTCCCATTCCCAAAAATTCACGGCGATTCATTTGAATAGTCTTTCACATCTTCGCCCGCGCCGCGCGCCACCCCGCGTCCATCACGCCGCGCATCTGCCGCAACGCCTCCGATTGCCTCGCATCCCGCGCCAGATTCGTAAATTCCCGCGGATCGGCGATCCGGTCGTACAACTCCTCGTCCGGATGCGGTCCAGTCCAACGAATATACCGGTACCGGTCCGTTAGCGCCGCCCGCCCCACGATGCCCGGCGGCGACGTCACCACGCTGAACGCCGCCGTCTTAAACGCCCGCGAAGGATTATCCAACAGCACCCGCAAACTCTGCCCCTCCAAATTCCCTGGAAGCGTCAATCCAGCCAACTCCGCGAGCGTCGGATAAATATCCACAAACTCCACCAGCCCCTTCGCCGCCCTTCCATTCCCGCGTCGCCCCGGCGCTGCAATCAACAGCGGCGCCCGCATGGATTCTTCGAACAAGCTCCGCTTATGCCATCGCCGGTGCTCACCCAAATGCCACCCGTGGTCGCCCCAAAAAACGACGATCGTGCGCGAAGCCTGCCCCGATTTCTCCAGCCGGTCCAGCACCCGGCCCACTTGCCAATCCATGTAGGAAACCGACGCGTAGTAGGCGCGAATGGCCTCTTTCTTGTCGGTTTCATTCATCCCGCCCACGTCTTTGCCCCGCGTGTTGATCGTAATCTCGCTCGCCAGCGGAATGTCGTCCAGATCGTTCGCCGGGTTCTCCACCGGCCGAATATCCCGCAGCGGATACATATCGAAAAACCGCGCCGGCGCGACATGCGGCACATGCGGACGCAGATAGCCCAGGCCCATAAACCACGGCCGGTCGCGATTCTGCTCCAACGTCTCAATCGCAATCTGTGTCGACTTCTCGTCCGCCTGATCCGCACCGTCTCCGGCGAACGCAATCGCGTCCCACCGTGCCTGTTTGCCCTCCGTGATATTTCGTCCAACGCCCGCCGTCTTCTGTTCCGCGCCTGCCGGGCTGATGGCCACATCCCAGCTCGGCGGGTCGTCCCATTTGTTGGTACCCACCGATCCCGGCACATCCATGTGGTACATTTTGCCCGCCCGCACGGACCGCCAGCCGTTGTTCTTAAACAACTGCGGCAGCGTCACCACATCCGGCATCGTCTCGCGCACCGCGATATTGTTGTCGAAGATTTTCGTCGTATCCGGCCGCAGCCCCGTCAGCAGAGAACACCGGCTTGGACCGCAAACCGGATACTGACAGTAAGCGCGGTCGAACCGCACGCCCCGCGCCGCCAGCCGGTCCAGGTTCGGCGTCTTCACCATCGGATGCCCATAACAACCAAGCGCGTTGTTCATGTCATCGGCGGCGATGAACAGTACATTCGGGCGCTCTGCCGCCTTACCGAGTAGCAGCGCCGGAGCGGCACCAGCCAAAAACGACCGTCGCGAAATCATTCCACTAGAAGATCACTATTGCACCCCGATTCACAACCTCCGTGTCCCGGCCGGCGTTGCACGCGAATTGAATTCCATGCGAGACGGGCCGCGACAGCCAGCCGTGTCGCAGCGCTAGGCCAGCGGCGTCCCGGATATCCTGGGGCTGAACACGTCCGAAGCGTCACGCCGGGAGCGTACGTATAATCGGTGGCTCTCGTGACGGCAAGATGCTCAAATGGCAGGGAGCCAAGCGTCGCGGGTCACCCCAGCGCAACGCCGTCAGGCCGT
Source organism: Candidatus Sulfopaludibacter sp. SbA3 (assembly GCA_945900935.1). GTDB lineage: Bacteria > Acidobacteriota > Terriglobia > Bryobacterales > Bryobacteraceae. The sequence continues at coordinate 7,506 of CAMDKT010000249.1, forward strand.
CGATGAAACACGATGCTGAAGTCCGGCAACATTGTCCGCTCTCGAAGTTGTTCGCGTTCGTCCATTCCTAAAAAATCACTTTCATCCCCAACTGCACAATCCGCGCATCCCGCGCCGAGTTCACCGTTCCAAACGTCGAACTCCGGTTCCGTCCATCCGTCCCCGGCAAGAAGTTATCGTCCGCCAACCCCAGATTCACATGGTTGGCGATGTTAAACGCCTCCGCCCGGAACTCCACCCGGAAGCGCTCCCGGAACGTCGTTTCCTTAATCATCGAAATATCGAAGTTCACCGCGCCCGGATGCCGCACGTCCGGCGTCGTCCGCCCCACATTGCCCAACTCGTACTCCGGCGGATTCAAAAACACATCCGTCCGGAACCACGCTGTCCGCGTCGGATTATCGATCTTTGCGCTCGTACCCGTTGAATGCGGCCGGTCCGCCGCGAAGTTGTTCGCCCCACGCACCGTCAGCGGCACGCCCGTCTGAAACACGTTGATCATGTTCAACTGCCACCCGCCCACGATTTTATTTAACACAATATTGCTCGGGTTTAGCCATTTGCCGCGGCCAAACGGCAGCTCGTATAAAAGGCTGATCACGCTCCGCTGCGACACATCCGCCGGGTCTACCGACTTATTCAACTGCCGGTTCCCAACGCTATCCTGGAAGCCATTGTCGTTCGTCTGCTCCACCGGCCCAAAGTCCACCGGCACAGCCACGCCGTCGCTCATCTT
>CAMDKT010000250.1 GCA_945900935.1 Candidatus Sulfopaludibacter sp. SbA3
GGCAGGCCGGCCAGGCCGGGCTGCCTGCCGTGGACCTCGACCGCTTCCACGCCCGCTACCTTCAAATCGTGGAGACCGGTTATGCTCAAAACCCGGCCCCGGAACCGCCGGATGGCCCCAAGCGCCGCGGTCGCGGCAAACAGAGCAAAGCCCGTAACCTCCTCGACCGGTTCCGGGGCTACTCCGAGGGCGTCCTCGCCTTCATGCGCGACTTCGCGGTCCCGTTCGACAACAACCTCTCCGAGCGGGATCTGCGAATGATGAAGCTGCGGCAGAAGATCTCCGGCACCTTCCGGAGCTTCGACGCCCTTGTGGACTTCTGCCGTATCCGCGGCTACGTCTCCACGGCACGCAAGAACGGACTCAACGCCCTGGACGCGTTGCACCGCGTATTCCTGGGCAACCCCTTCGTACCAGCCGTCAATACCGAGTAGCGTTCACGCGGCCGACAACGCCAAACCCAGTCGCGCTCTTCCCGCCGTTGGCCTCCCCTCGCGGGATGCCTACCTGTGCAGTTACTGTGAAAGATCATTTCGGCGATTTGACTACGATGGCTTTGAAACCGGAGCATGGGAAGCTGCAGGCGTATTTCAATTTGGATAATGGCGGCGGGAAGATTCGCGGCGTGTACTTGCAGGGGAACGACATGCTGCGGCCGATTTTTGAGGCGTGGCTGGTGCCGTTCAAAGACTATGGCGCGACGACGTTGACGATACGGAATACGGGTTCGACGGACCATGTGTCGTTCAACTCGCTGGGGTTGCCGGGGTTCCAGTTTATTCAAGATCCGCTGGAGTATTTTTCGACGACGCACCATTCGAACATGGACGTGTTTGACTATGTTCCGAAGAGCGACATGATGCAGGCGTCGGCGATATTGGCGTCGTTTGTTTATAACGCGGCGACGCGGGACGAGATGCTGCCGCGGAAACCGCTGCCGAAACCGCAGCCGGAGCGGCGGGGGGAAGGAGGGCCGAGTGCGACTGCTGGGACTCCTAACAATTAGCCTTCTGCCGTTGGCGGCGGAGCTTCGGACCGATATAGAATTCGCCAAGCCGGGCGGAGTTTCCCTGACGCTGGATGCGTATGTGCCGGAGGGGAAGGGGCCGTTTCCCGCCGTTATCATTGTGCATGGCGGCGGTTGGCATAACGGGACGAAGACGACGTATGTGCCGCCGTTGTTTGAGCCGCTGTCTAAAGCCGGGTTCGCGTGGTTTACGATCAACTACCGGCTGGCGCCGGCGCATCGATTTCCGGCGCAGGCGGATGATGTTTTCGAGGCGATTCGGTGGGTGAAGAAACATGCCGCGGAGTACAAGGTTGACGTGAAGCGGATGGCGCTGATTGGGGAATCGGCTGGGGGGCATATGGTGTCGTATGTAGGGGCGCGTGGGAAGGGCGAGACGGCGGTGGCGGCGGTGATTCCGTTCTATGGTCCGCATGATTTGGCGGCGCGGGCGCGGAAGTTGGGAGCGATTGGGGAGAACGTCGAGAGGTTGCTCGACATTAACGCACCGGGACCGGAAGCGGAGGAAAAGATGCGCGCGGCGTCGCCGATCACCTATGTCCACAAGGGCATGCCGCCGTATCTGATGATCCACGGCACGGAGGACAAAGCTGTGCCGTATGACCAATCGCCGCTGATGTGCGCGAAGATGAAAGAGGCGGGGGCGCGTTGCGAAGTCTTCACGGTGGAGGGCGCGCCGCACGGCATTGGAGGGTGGGAGAAGAATCCCGCGTTTCAAAAGTACAAGGAGAAGATGGTCGAGTGGCTACGGCAAACGTTGAAATAGAGCAGTTGTCCTCCACGCAACAAGTGATGGAGTTGGAGAAGCAGTACGTGCTGCAGAACTACGCGCGGTACCCGGTGGCATTGCGCCGCGGGAAGGGGACGTGGCTTTACGATTTTAACGGGAAGCGGTATTTGGATTTGATCAGCGGGATTGGCGTGAACGCGCTGGGGCATGGGCATCCGCGGCTGACGCGCGTGATCCGGGAGCAGGCGGGGCTGCTGATTCACTGCTCGAACCTTTACTACCACGAGTATCAAGGCAAGCTGGCGGAGAAGCTGGCCAAGATGAGCGGTTTGCAGCGGAGCTTTTTTTGCAACTCGGGGACGGAGGCGATGGAGGGCGCGATCAAGATGATCCGCTCGCATGGCAACGGGATTTCGAGTGGCAAGATTGAAATCGTTGCGTTGGAGAATTCGTTTCATGGGCGCAGTTTGGGCGCTTTGTCGATCACGGGCCAACCGAAGTACCGGAAGGATTTTGAGCCGTTGCTGGCCGGGCCGCGATGGATCAACGCGAACGACATGGCGGCGCTGGAAGCGGCGGTGAATGCGAATACGGCGGCGATTGTTTTGGAGGGCATTCAGGGCGAGGGCGGGATCTACCCGATGTACGCCGAGTTCCTGCGGAAGGCGCGGGCGCTGGCCGACGCGCACAATGCGCTGTTGGTATTTGACGCGACGCAGTGCGGCGTGGGGCGGACAGGGCAGTGGTTCTCCCATCAACTGATAGCGCCCGACGTGCATCCGGATGTGATGGTGACGGCGAAGCCTTTATCGTGCGGGCTGCCGTTGGGCGTGGTGATGTGCAATGAACGGGCGGCGGCGGCGATCCGGCCGGGGATGCATGGTAGCACGTTTGGCGGGGGACCGTTGGCGTGCCGGGCGGCGCTCGAGTTCATCGACATCATGGAAAACGGACTGCTGGAGCAGGTAGGCCGCGTGGGCGAATATTTCCGCGCGGGGCTACGGGAGTTGCAGACGAAGCATTCGTTTATTCGGGAAGTGCGCGGGGCGGGGCTGATGATCGGCGTGGAGTTGGACCGGCCGGGGAAGCCCTATGTCGCTCGCGGGATGGAAGAGGGGCTGCTGTTCAACGCGACGCATGAGACGGTACTGCGCTTCCTGCCGCCGTATATTTTGACGGAGCGGGAAGTGGACAGGGCGCTGCGGATTCTGGGGAAGCTGTTTCGAACGGTCAAGGTTTAACGCCGAAGCCGAGTTCCAGCAGGCCGCCGCTAATGAACTGCACGGCGAGTGCTGTCAGCAGCATTCCCATCAATCGCGTGAGGATGTGAATTCCAGTTTCGCCCATGTAGCGGCGGACGCTATTGGCGGCTTTCAACGCCCAATAGCAGGACAGCGCGGTGACGGCGAGCGCGATGAAAATCAGCAGCACTTGCCACCACTGCGGCGTTGGCCCGATGAGCACCATGACCGTTGAGATTGCGCCGGGGCCGGCGAGCATGGGCATGCCCAGCGGGATGATCCCGACGTCCTCTTTGTGCGAGCCCTCCTCGGCTTCGCCGGGCGCTTCATTGGTGCTGGGGCGTTTGGCTTGCACCATGTCGATGCCGATGAGAAGGAGGATGAGTCCGCCGGCGACGCGGAAGGCGGGCATCGTTATCCCGAGAAGTTTGAAGACTTGAGCGCCGATGAGGCCGAAGCCGCCGAGGACGAAGAAACAGGTCCAGGCGGCGCGTTTGGCCATGCGTTTGCGGTGTTCATCGGTGTGGCCCTCGGTCATGACGAGGAAGGCGGGGATGGTGGCAACCGGATCGACGAGGAATAGGATCGACGATAGCGCGACCGCGAAAAACTGCCACCAGTTAGCTACGTCGAAAGGCACTCTTACCAGTATGGGTATAATCGACCAATGTTTGCTGGAAGTCAAATAACGCCGGTGCAGTGGCGAACGTTGATTGCGGCGATGCTCGGCTGGATGCTGGACGCGCTGGACGTAATGCTGTATTCGTTCGCGTTGTTATCGATGCAGGCGGAATTCGGTTTGAGCGGGGCGCAGGCGGGCACGTTGACGACGGTGACGCTGGCGGCGGCGGCGGTGGGCGGGACGCTGGCCGGGATGCTGGCGGACCGGTTTGGACGGACGCGGGTATTGATGGCGTCGATATTGACGTACTCGATTTTCACGGCGATGATCGCGACTTCGCACTCGTTCGTTGAACTGCTGATTGGGCGGTCGCTGGGGGGGCTGGGGTGGGGGGGGGAGTGGTCGGCGGGGACGGTGTTGGTGGCGGAAACCTTCCCGGCGGAACATCGTGGGAAGGCGATCGGATTGACGCAATCGGGCTGGGCGCTGGGGTATTTGGCGGCGGCTGGATTGGCGGCGTGGATACTGCCCGTTTATGGGTGGCGGCCGTTGTTTTTGATAGGGGCGTTGCCGGCGCTTTTGGTGCTGTGGATCCGGAAGAGCGTGCCGGAGCCGGCGGTGTGGCTAACGGCGGAACGGGTGCCGGCGCGGGAGCGATTCCGGCAGATTTTCTCACCGCCCCTGCGGCGGTACACGCTGGTGGCGATCACGATGTCGAGCTTAGTTTTGTTTGCGTATTGGGGCCTGTTCACTTGGGTTCCGGCGTATCTGGCGACACCGTTGGAGAAGGGCGGGGCGGGGTTGAGCATTGTGAAGAGTTCGGCCTGGATAGCGCCGATGCAAGTGGGGGCCTTGCTGGGTTATTTGTTGTTCGGATTGTTGTCGGATAAGATCGGGCGGCGGCCTTCGTTCGCGCTATTTTTAACGGGGGCCGCGGTAGTGACGGTTCTGTATGGCGGCGCGGCGCGGGATCTGCGGATGCTGCTGCTGTTAGGGCCGTTGGTGGGATTCTTCGGACACGGATATTACAGCGCGTTTGGCGCTATTTTGAGTGAGCTGTATCCATCGACGGTGCGGGCGACGGCGCAGGGGCTTTGTTATAACGGGGGGCGCGTGATGAGCGCGTTTGCGCCGATGGTGATCGGGGCGCTGGCGGACCAACATGGACTGGGAACCGCATTAACATTGACGGCGGCGTTCTTCCTGGCGGGCGGATGGCTGGTGTACGCGCTGCCGGAAACACGGGGGCGGGAGCTTTCCGCTTCGTGAAATCGGAAAGCTCCTTGCCTATCGGGTCAACAGCTTTTCGAGCGTTTCCAGCTCTTTCAGCCGAATCAGAATGGGCGACTCTTCCATGAGACGCGCGGTGTTCAATATTGACCGGGTGGCGGCGGTCTCCTGCCGGCGGATCAGGTTGGCCTGCGCGCGCTTTTCGGCCGCGACCGTCTGATTCAAGATCTCGCGGATCTCGCCAACCTCGACGCCCACCGCGGCCATTTCCTTGCGGATTGATTCGGCCGAAGCGGGTTCGATGTCTACCTTTTCCACCAACAATTCGTCGAGCGTGCGCGTTCCGAGCGTCCGGCGCACTGCCAGTTGCAAGAGTCGGTACAACGACTCGCCGGGGTTCCTTCCGGTTCTCGCGGCGCGTACCGTTCCCAGCACCGGCCAGAAGGCGTGCCGGCCGGGCAACGCCCCGTCTCCCCCAATCGAACCGACTGGGGCTTCTTTCAAACGCCTGCGAGATCGACCACATTCGGTGTCTGCTCCGGCGCAAACTTTTGCGTCGAGAATCCCATTCCAGTCCCTGCAAAGGTGAGCCTCACCACCGGTGGAATCGCACTTGCGGTCAGCGACTGCCCGGTACCGTCAGCGCCGGGGTCATCTTCGATATTCCGCCTAACTTTCCCTACCGCGGATACGTCCCCGTCCAGTTCGAAATCAATGGCGTCCGGTCCAACATCGCCTTCGTCCACTTACTGGACGAAGGAATCTAGACCACCCTCTGCGCCTTCGCATCCCAACCCATCCGCCGCCCGTGCTGCATCGAAAGATTCGCCAACTGCACCACCAGCGCGGCCTGGAAACCCAGCGCGATCGGCGCGGCGGGCCGCTGGCGCGTGCGAATGCACTCCAGAAAATTGCGTACGTGCAACTCCGTCGCGAAGCCAAATCCGCGAGCCGATTTTCGCTCCAGCAACACTTCGTCTTCCTTGCCCGCGGCGTAGACCCGGCATGTCTCCCGCCCAATATCCATGCGGGCTTTGTCGCCGTCCAGATGGTTCATCTGATCGTTCTTCGAGGCGTAGCGCATCGCCGCGTAGTTGATGGTAAACACGCCCAGAAAATCCTCCGGATACTCCGCCGTCACCACGACGCTATCGGCCGTATCGACCCCCGCGCGGTGCGGTCTGCCACCCGCCGCCGTGACAGACAGTGGATACGAAGCGTTCATCAACATGTGAATGCCATCGAACACATGCGCGCCCTGATCGGCGACGATGCCGCCGGCGTAATCGGAATACAGCCGCCATTGGCGGAACCGCGAAACGTCCAGCGCCCGTCGCGGCGCGGGCCCCAGCCACTGTTCCCAATCGAGCTTGCCCTCCAACGGCGCGCCCGGCCCGCCGGCGACCTGCGTATTCAACCACCAGCCGCGGACCATTCGCACATTGCCCAACGTTCCGGCGGCTACCAACTCGCGGCCCTGCTTATAGAGATCGTAGGAACGGCGCTGCATTCCCACTTGCACAATTTGCTTCGAAGCCCGTTCCGCCGCCACCAGTTCCACGCCCTGTTCCGGCGTCTGGCAAAGCGGCTTTTCGACGTACACATCCTTGCCGGTCGCCAACGCGTCCAGCACCATTCGATGATGCCAATGCTCGGGAGTGGCGATTAACACGGTGTCAATCGAGCGGTCCGCCAACAAGTCCTGATACCGCCTCACCGCACGCGCCGGCTCGGTCTGCGCTTTGCGCGCAACGCCGAGCGCGCGTTCCAGATTCGGCTCGTAGACGTCGCAAATTGCGCCCACTCGCAGGCCCATGTCTTTCTGAAACTCCGTCATCACGTACGTGCCGCGCCCGCCCGCGCCAATCACGCCCAACGTCACGCGCCCTTCGGCGGCGAAGGCCACGCCCGCCGCGCCCATCCAGAAAGTTCGTCGATGCATACTCTGGCCAAGGTATCGCATTTTGCGTTACGGTTAATAGAAGCAATGAAAGCGCTACTACTCAAGGAATACATGAAGCTTGAGGTGACCGAGGTTCCTGAACCGGAACTCGGCCCTGAAGATCTTCTCGTTCGCGTCCGCGCCTGCGGAATCTGCGGCAGTGACATACACGGCATCGATGGCTCCACCGGCCGCCGCATTCCGCCACTCGTGATGGGCCACGAAGCCGCCGGCGTCGTCGCCAAAGTTGGCAGCGCGGTCACCGCGTGGAAGATCAACGACCGCATCACGTTTGACTCCATGATCTCCTGCGGCAAGTGCTCCTTCTGCCGTTCGGGCCACATGAATCTGTGCGATAACCGGATGGTCCTGGGCGTCTCCTGCGGGGACTATCGCCGCCATGGCGCTTTTGCGGAATACGTCGCTGTTCCCCAGCACATCTGCTACATCCTGCCGGATGAACTGCCGTTCGAACATGCCGCGCTGATTGAGGCCGTTTCGGTGGCCGTGCACGCCGTCGAAGTGACGCCTATTCGTTTGGGCGATACCGCTGTCGTCGTTGGCGCAGGGATGATCGGCGTGCTGACCGTGCAAGCGGCTAAGAACGCCGGGTGTACAACGGTCTATGCCGTCGATCTCGACGACGCCAAACTCGAAATGGCGGTCAAGCTCGGGGCCGCCGAGGGCTTCAATCCGAAGCACTGCGATCCCGTCGCGGAAATTCTCAAACGCACGAACGGCAAGGGCGCCGATATTGTCCTCGAAGCCGTTGGCGCGACTGATCCCATAAAGACCGCGATCGCCTGCGTCCGCAAGGGCGGCACGGTGACTCTGATTGGAAATATCACGCCGAAGATCGAGCTGAATCTGCAATCCGTTGTGACCCGTGAAATTCGATTGCAGGGCACTTGCGGATCCAACGGCGAATATCCGGCGTGTATTGATTTGCTTGTGAAAGGCCTCATCAAAGTTGATTCCATCATCAGCGAACGTGTTTCGCTGGAAGACGCGCCGCGCGCCTTTGAACGCCTCTACAATCACGAGCCGAATTTGATGAAGGTGATCGTAAACCCATGAGCAACCCGACTCCTTATTTCAATCTGACCGGCCAAGTGGCTGTGGTCACCGGGGCCTCCCGCGGGCTAGGCCAATACTTCGGACGGGCGCTGGCCAAATCCGGTGCCGATCTGGTCATCACCAGCCGCCGCAAGGACGACTGCGCCGAGTTCGTGAAGGAAGTGGAATCCCTCGGTCGCAGAGCGATTCCGGTGGAGCTCGACGTCCGCAATTTTGACAGTATCAGACATCCTGATCTCGCCGGGGATTTCGGCTGAAGAGTGGAAATCCATATGAGCCGTGCGGTGGGGTTGCAACGGGGTGTGCGGGCGAGTCACACTGGACCAATCCCTATGCCGCAACTGCAACTACCGATTTTCCCGGCGGGAGC
>CAMDKT010000251.1 GCA_945900935.1 Candidatus Sulfopaludibacter sp. SbA3
TGTTTTCAGCGACGTGGGCGGGTCGAGGCGCGTCATGAATTGCATGTCGACAACCCAGGATTTTGGATTTTTGGGGTCGAGGCGCGGGAGTGAGAGGACCTTTGCGAGTCCGACGACGGCCGATTCGCCGAGGGAATGGTAAAGAAAGACAATGTCGTCTATCGCCATCGTAGAGATGGCTCTGGCGGCGAGGGCGTTGGTGACGCCGTCCCAGACGGTGGATTTGTCGCGGATGAAGTCATCGATGGAGTAGGTGTCGGGGTCGGTTTTGGCGAGGAAGAAAGGCATTGGATTAGGCCGTACGGTCGAATAGGAATAGTCCGTACTAACTCCAGAATGCACAAGCGTCCTAGTGAGATACAATAAATTGTCGATAATAGTTTTGGGGAGCTGGGACTGAAACTCGCGGACAGGCAGAATTGAAATGACGGATGGAGACGACAACAAGATGCGGATCTGGAGAAGCAAGTTGTTCTTTTTGATGCTTTTGGCGCTTGGAGCTGGCATCTGTGGATGGGGTCAGGAAAAGCCCAAAGTGCAGGAGCCGAAATCGGCGAACGTGACGGCGGATTTGCCAGCGGCGGATACACCGGCGGCGCCTGTGGATCCGAAGACGTATAAGATCGGGCCAGAAGATGTAATTTCGATCATGGTGTGGCGGGAAAAAGATGTATCGGGAATGTTCGTGGTGCGTCCGGATGGACGGATCACACTGCCATTGGCAGGGGAGATCACGGTCAACGATCAAACACCGGAGCAGGTACAAGCGAAGGTGGTCGAATTGTACTCGAAGTTTTTCAACAAGCCGGAGATCAGCGTATCGCTGGCGCGAGTCGGCAGCAAGAAATACTATCTGGTCGGTCAAGTTTTGCGGACCGGAATATTTCCGCTGGTAGTGCCCATCAATATATTGGAGGCGATCAATTCGGCGGGGGGATTTCAGGAATTTGCCAACCGGAAGAAAGTGGTCATATTGCGTGGCGACAAGCAGATCAAGTTCAACTACGAAGAAGTGATCAAGGGAAAGAATATTTCGCAGAATATTCAAGTTGAGAACGGCGATCACATCATCGTGAAATAGGCGGCGGGTACGGGGCGGATTGGTGCCGATTGCCGGACAAGCGCGGTTAGGCCGAGAGAGCGGAGGATTGGATGCAAGCAATAGATAATCTTGAAATTGCGCGCCGGGCGCCCGATTTTGAGGACTTTGTGGACATGATTCGGCGTCACAAGACATGGATATTCGGTCCGCTATGGGCGGGAATCGTGATCGCGACGGTGGTGGCCTTTCTGTGGCCGGACACGTATGTTTCGTCGGCGTTGATCCGGGTGACTTCGTCGCAGGTACCGGACCGGTATGTGCAGACGAATCTAAACCAGTTGCTCTCGGAGCGGATCAGCGCGATTTCGCAAGGGGTGCTAAGCCGTAGCACTTTGACGAACATCATCCAAACGCACGATCTCTACCCGCGAGAGAAGAAGCGGCTGCCAATGGAGGACATCATTGAGCAGATGCGGATGAAGCATATCCGGATTGGAGTCGTCAATTTGCAAAACTCGACAAAGAGCGTTGGAGCGTTTCCGATTTCGTTTCAATACGAGAATCGTTTTCTGGCGCAGAAGGTAACGCAGGATATCGTTAGCCGGCTGATAAACGAGAACGAGCGGGAAACAATGACGCAGAGTCAAACAACGACGGATTTTCTGACGACGGAAGTGGTGAAGGCGAAACAGCAGTTGGAAGAAATTGAAGCCAAGCTTGCGGAGTTCAAGATCAAAAACGCGGGGACACTGCCGGACGATCAGAGCGTAAATTTTTCGGCGATGAATTCGTTGGATCAGCGAATCAGCCAGACGAATGCTTCGATTAGCCGGGTGAATCAGGAAAAACTTCTGATGGAATCGAACTTGCGAATTTTGCGGGAACAATTGGCAAAGGCCGTTGAGGTCGCGTCGATCATTCCGTTGGATCCGCAGCGGGCGCTGGCAAAGAATGAGGAGCTGGCGCAAAAGAACCGGGAGATCACTGCGGGTGAGCAGGCGCTGACGCAATACAAAGAAATGTATACGGATTCGCATCCGGAGATCCGGCGTATCGTGGCGAGCCTCGCCGTGGTGCGGCGGCAACGCGACGAACTGATGCGTCTTGACAAAGTGGCGCTGGCGGAAGAGGCGCACAAGGCGGCGGCGGCGGAAAAATCCAAGGCACCGAGGCGAATCGCCGTTACGAAGGAAATGCAAGTTCTCGACGGAAATATTAAGCAAATGGAGTCGATGATCCAAGGAAAGGACGTCGAGCTTCAGGATCTGACCGCCGAGATTACGAGGACTTCGGCACAGGCGAAAGGCTACCAGAGCCGGATCACGTCGGCGCCGCTTTCGGGCCAAGCGTACTCGCTGTTGAACCGGGACTATGAACAGGCAAAGATAGCGTACGGCACACTTAAGAAGAACCAGGACGAATCGGCCCGGGGCACGGCGGTCATTCGCAATAAGCAGGGTGAAACACTGGATCTGCTGGATCAAGCTTCGCTTCCAGTGACTGCTTCGGAACCGAGGCGTGAATTGATCATCGGGGGCGGGGCATGCTTGGGGTTGCTGCTGGGACTGCTGCTGATGGGCGTTCGTGAAATGAAGGACACTACTCTTAAGAACCTGAAAGATGTCCGCGCCTACACGCAGTTGGCCGTTCTGGGATGCGTGCCTCTGCTGGAAGGCGATGTTGTCGTCAAACGCCGGAAACGAGTGGTGTTATTGGGTTGGTCAACGGCGATTGTACTGGGCGCGCTGGTCATGGGCGGTTCGATCGCCTATTACTTAACCGCTAACAGCTAGCCGATTATTCGTATCCCGAAGGATTAGATCCATGAGTAAAGTTCACGAAGCATTGCGCCGGGCGGAGTTAGCAGGAACGCTGCAGCCACCGGCAGTGGTGCCAGCAGTGCCGCGGCAGGGTTCTCGCGGACTTGCCGATGCCGGAATGGCCGGAATGGTGCCAGCGGCGCCCGGCAATCCGGTGTATCGCAATCCCGGCGTTGCAGCCCGCGCGATTCCGTCGATGCGGGATGTCCTGGCACGCGTGCAAGAGGTGCCGTTTCGGCCATTGGCGGACGCCCATTTGCTGGATGCGACCAGGCCCAGTGAGGCACCGGCCGAAGAGTTTCGTTCGCTGCGTACGAGGCTGAACTATCTGCAGAGCCTGAGCCCGATTCACAATATTGTTATCACCTCGCCTTCCCCGGCGGAGGGCAAGTCTTTCACAGCGGTGAATCTTGCTTTGGCTGAAGCCCAACTTTCGGGAAATTTAACGCTGCTGGCGGACTTTGACTTCCGCCGGCCGATTGTCCATTCCATGTTTCAGGTCGACCGCGGCCCGGGAATTACAGATTATCTGATGGGCAAGGCGGAACTCCATGAAGTGATTAAGAAAGTCGCCGGTACCAACCTGTACATTATGCCGGCGGGCGAAGCCGTTCTGAATCCGCTCGAACTGCTCAATCTGGAGGAAGTAAAGGTCCTGTTCGATTGCCTTCCGACGGTTTTTAATTGGGTGGTACTCGATACTCCTCCGCTATTGTTCGCAGCTGACGCCAATTTGCTCTCGACGCTTTGTCACGGCACGGTGCTGGTGGTTCGCATCGGCACGACGACGATTGATTCGGTCACCCGCGCGATGCAGTCGCTTTGTGAAAATAACGTTCTGGGCATAGCGGTTAACGGCGCGCGCCGCGGCGAGCTCTACAGCAAGTACACCTACTACCACTCCTACTACTACGCCGCGGAGAACGCCAAAGCCGAGGAGTTACAGGCCGAAGCCGCGGCTGGATCGGCGCCGAAGCCGGAATAGCCGCGGATGAAGAATCCGCCGGTCACCCCGCCAGGCTCCCGTCACAGGCAATCCGACGGCGTCCGAATTGCTGCGCCGTCGCGAACCGGCCGGAATTGTATCCTCCCCTCGAAGATTCCGATTTGTGCGCACTCATCCTGCCAAGCTGGATTAGCGCTACACTTCCCAAATGACGCCATCGCGCCGCCGCTTCCTCATCGCTCTTTCGACAACCGCCCACGCCCAAGTCACCTTCGACACCGCCATCAACAATGGCCGCGTCATTGACCCCGCCTCCGGTCTCGATGCCACCCGTTCATTAGGAATCACGAACGGCGTCATCACCACCATCTCACCCGCGCCATTAAGAGCCAAAAAAATCATCGACGCCAAAGGCCTGGTCGTCTCGCCAGGCTTCATTGATCTGCACTGCCACGGCCAAAACGACGAAAATTATAAATACAAAGCCCGCGACGGCGTCACCACCGCGCTCGAACTCGAAATCGGCGTCTCGCCCATGAAAAAGTGGATCGATGACAGACGCGGCAAAGCAGTCGTCCACTACGGTGCCTCGGTCGGCCACGTCCCCGCGCGGATGGCCGCCACGAACGATACCAGCGATTGGCTGCCCGCCGGTCCCGCCGCTACCCGCGCAGCCACTGACCCCGAGCAAATCAAAACTCTCGAACTATTACGACAAGGGCTCAGCGAGGGCGGCGTCGGCATCGGTATGGGCATCGCCTATACGCCCTTCGCATCCAGAGCTGAAATTCTCGACGTCTTCAAAGTCGCCGCGAAGGCGAAAGTTCCCATCTTCGTCCACATGCGGGGTGCCGGTCGAAAGGATCCCGGCGTTGTCGAATCCTTGCAAGAGATGATCTCCGACGCCGCCATTGCCGGTGCCAGTGTCCACATCGTTCATCTCAACTCCAGTTCCGGACGCGCCTTCGAACTTGGTCTGTCTATCGTCAGAGGCGCGAAAGCCCGCGGCATCGATATCAGCTACGAAGCCTACCCCTACATCGCCGGCATGACCCGCCTGGAATCGGCCATTTTCAATCCGGGTTTCCGCGAACACCTCGAGATGGACTACAACGACATCCTGCACACCGAAACCGGTGAGCGCCTCACCGAGGAGACTTTCAAGAAGTACCGCAAGGAAGGGGCCACGGTTGTTACGTTCACGATGCGCGACCAGGATATTGATCAAGCCATGGCCGCCCCAGACGTCATCGTCGCCAGTGATGGCTGGCTCGAAAAAGGCAAAGGCCACCCCCGCGCCGCCGGCACCTACGCCCGCGTCCTGGCCCATTACGTCCGCGAACGCAAAGTCCTCACGCTCAACGACGCCATTCGCAAAATGAGCTATCTCCCGGCCGCCCGATTGGAAAAATTCGTCCCCGAAATGCGCCGCCGCGGCCGTATCAATGTGGGCGCATTTGCCGACATCGCCATCTTTGACCCCAACCGCGTCCAGGACAAATCGACGTATCAGAACCCAGCGCAGTACTCCGAGGGCATTACGCACGTCCTGGTCAACGGCACTCTTGTCGTCGAGAACGAAAAGCTCGTCGAAGGCGTATACCCCGGTCAGCCCGTACTCAGCAAATTAGTGCCGTGAATGGCGCCTACTTCTGCATCGCGCTCTTCACCGTCTTAAATCCGCCAGGAACCGCGAACATCCCGTCATCAACGCCGGAATTCGAATGGTTCTTCGATTCGATCGTCATCTCCATCATCGACACTTCCGATGTAAACGATCCCTTCACACCCATGGCCTCCGGGGTAGCCGCCGCGACCGGTTCGGCCACCGGCGCCGGGGTGTCCTGCTTCTTCTTCCGCAATCCGCCCAACCCGCCAATTCCAGCTCCACCGAGTCCACCCAACCGCCCCATTCGTCCCGCTACAGCGCTCGCCGCCGCCTGACCGGCCGCCTGTTCCGCTGCCTGTCCCGCCGCCGGCGCCGGCTGCGACGGTTGCGAAGCCTGCGACTCCTGCGCGGCTTCCATCTGCTTCATCTGTTCCGGATCCGTCGGAATCATTCGCATGATCTGCAGTACCGGAATCCCGTCCATGGAGGCCATCTTCTTCGCCGCCTCCGCCATCCCCTTGCCCATCCCCGCCTGACCCGCCCCGCCAAACATCGACCGCATGTCCATCTTCTCGCCCATTCGCTTGTAGAACTCGCCGATCTCCTGATAACCGGGCAGCTTCGGCGCCATCCAGTTACTCATCTCCATCTGCATCTCGCCCTTCTTGCCCGTCTGCGGATCGGTCGCCTCCACCTTCATCGTCATCAGAAATTCGCGCGCTTTCATACCGGCAACCACTTCTTCCTTGCCGGTCTCCTTCACGTCGATCTCCACCGCCGTCTCCGTCGTACCGCCCTTCAGCACCGTCTTCTCCATGAACGCCTTCATCTCCGCAAACGTCGTCACCGAGAATTCCTTCTTCTCGAAGTTCACTTCCGTAATCGTCTCTTTGTTCAGATCGTAAATGGTGGCCGTCTTGCCGTGGTTCATCACCATCCGGTTGCCCTTTACCGCCACCGTCGAGTTCACCGGGTCCATAGCGCCCTTGCTGAACTTCGCCGCCATTTTCATCATGGCCATCATTGATCCGCCGGTCATCCGCGAGCTCTGGTCATACCGGAAATCGGCCAATGCAAAGGGCGCGCAAAGCGCCAACAGCAGTCCAATTGTTTGTAGACGTTTCATCACGAGAAGCTCCTAGGTTCATCATACGGCAAGAGTCCTGTACAATAGCGCGTATTCCCCCATCGTTTCCATCAAACTATTTACATGGCCGATCTCGTCATCCGTCCCTCCATCAAGGGCATCATTCTCTGGTACCTCCTCAGCATTTTTCTGTTGAGTGCCATCGTGGGCTACATGCAGGCCCGCGGCTTCCAACCCGTCGAACTCTGGGCACTGCTCGTCTTCCCGCTGGCCATCGATCTCTGGGCCGCCCTAAAACACATCCGGCTCAACTCCCGCAGCCTCACGCTGCACGGGGACATTCTTCGTTACGAAGACGGACTCATCAGCAAAACCCAGCGCAATATCATCCTCGACAAAATCAGCGACGTCAACGTCGCCCAGTCCATAGGCCAGCGGCTCATCGGCGTCGGCGACCTCTCTGTCGAAGCCACCGGCGAATCCGGCAAAATTACTTTTGAAAACGTGGACCGCCCCCGTCAGGCCGCCGACGCGATCCTCGACGCCATGCGCCAGTCCCGCAAATCCAATCGATAAAAACTTATGAGCGAATTCTTAAAAGGCAAAACCGCCGTCATCACCGGAGGCAGCCGCGGCCTCGGAAAAGCCATGGCGCTCGCCCTCGCCGCCGAAGGCGTCAACATCGCCCTCGCGGCGCGCGACGAAGCAGCCATGGCCGATGTCGCCCAACTCATTGAAGCCGCCGGCGCGCAAGCTGCCTGCTTCAAAACAGACGTAACCGACGAAGCCGCCGTCGCCAAACTTGGCGAAGATGTCATCGCTCGTTTCGGCGGCGTCGATATTCTCATCAACAACGCCGGCATCAATATCCGCAAACCGGTGCATGAGTTCACGCTCGAAGAATGGCGCCTCGTCAACGACACTAACGTCACCAGCGTCTTCCTGCTCTGCCGCGCGTTCGTCCCCTGGATGAAGGGCAAAGGCTACGGCCGCATCGTGAACATGACATCCATCATGAGCCACGTTTCGCTCCCCGGCCGCACGGCGTATTCGACATCCAAAGCCGCCCTGCTGGGCTTCACGCGCGCCTTAGCGCTTGAACTCGCCAGCGAAGGCGTCACGGTCGTCGGCATCAGCCCCGGCCCATTCGCCACCGAAATGAACCTGCCGCTGATGAACAATCCCGAGGCCAACGCCAAGTTCCTCTCCAGCATCCCCGTTGGCCGCTGGGGCAAGGTGGAGGAGATCGGCCAACTCGCGCGCTATATCTGTTCCGAAGACGCCGGTTTCATCACCGGGACGGACATTCTCATCGATGGCGGGTGGTGCGCGCAATGAGATACCTGCCGATCTTTCTGGCCTGCCTCGCCCTCGCCGGCTGCCAAAAAACCACCAAACGCGTCATCGCCGTCGTTCCCAAAGCAACGTCACACTTCTTCTGGCTCTCTGTCCAAGCCGGCGCGCTCGCCGCGGGCGAAGAGTATGGCGTCCAAATCGAATGGAACGGCGCCGCGTCGGAAACCGAATATCCACGCCAGATCCAGATCGTCGACAGCTTCATCTCCCGCCGTGTCGACGGCATCGCTCTCGCCCCCACGGAACGCAAGGCCCTCGTCGGCGCCGTTGACCGCGCCGCCAAAGCCGGCATTCCGCTCACGATTTTCGACTCCGGCATCGACTCGGAAAACTTCATGAGTTTCCTGGCCACC
>CAMDKT010000252.1 GCA_945900935.1 Candidatus Sulfopaludibacter sp. SbA3
CAGGGTGCGGCTTGATCCGCAACGTCTGATCGGGTTGTTCGAGTGCGCCAGAATCAGGCTCTACATCACGGAACTGCTGGGTGAATCGGCGGATGTTGTTAACCGCAAGACGCTCAAGCCACTGCTGAAAGACGCAATCCTTCGCGACGCTGTGAATGCCTTCTCAGAACCCTTCCCAACGCTTGCAGGATACTGTGGACAACATAGATGCGATTCGAGCTTTCATCGGCGGGATGTCACTGGGCCTCGGCGCTGTCATCATAACGCGGACGCCGAACAGCGAGGAAATCCGTCGCTTGCCCCCACGGGGGACGGCGTCCCCCGAACCCCCTGGGATTTATCGCTTTCTGGCCAGAGTGGATCGAGACCCCCCCGAAAGCCGTACAATCGAATGGCCTGCCGGAGGATAGGGCAACGCAGGCGGTGCGACCCGAGCGCCGTGCCAGGTACGGAGTGGAAGGCGGCCACGCGCCGGCTCCCGCCACTCATTGCCAACTAACACTCAAAGATCGCTACCCACACGAAACAGCGAGGAGGCGGAAATAGGTGCCTGGCACCAGTTTTCCACAGGGTGTATTATTTTCTTGGCCGGTACGGATACCGGTTGGCGAGATAGTCGACGAGCGACTCCTTATTCTCCGGCGTTACGTTGGCGCCCCAGCGTTGCATCTTCTCGATTTCCCGCTCCCACTGGGTGCGGTTCAATCTCTGCTGCTCGATGGCTTCGCCGCCGTGACAGCCCAGACAGGTCTGCTTGAAAGCGGCGGGCGCTTCGACGGCCGTTTCCGCGGCTCGGACGGAAATCGCTTTCGGCGTCGCCGTGGCGTTCAGACGCACTACGTGGACCACATTGTGCCCGTAGCCCGACGGGTTCCACTCCGGCGCGAACGGCTGATTCTCTCCGGCGGCATTACGGGCCCGGACCATCACGCTGTAAAATGCGGCTTGCGGCGGTGTCCAGTCCTGCTCCCATTGGCGCCAGCCGAAGCGGGCGGCATCCTTGCCCAACCGGGCCGGACGCCATTGACGTCCGCCATCGGTGGACACCTCCACTACGGCAACCGGCGATTCGTCGGACCAGGCCGCGCCGCGCAGTTTCTGTGGCACGAGGCCGATGTCCTGGCCGTCGGTGTGGCTCGCGATGATGCTCTTAATTTGGAGCGTTGTGACCGGTTTCATTTGCGCCGGGTCGACGGCCGTGCCGGGCGGCACACCCTTGCCGGGATGGCGGTAGGCTGTCTTCATGTAGAACCCTTCGGAGTCCGTGTCGCGGACTTCGATGCGCGTGATCCATTTCACCCAGCAGTCGCCGGCCCAGCCGGGCACGATAACGCGCAGGGGGAAACCGTGCTCCTTCGGCAGCGCTTCGCCGTTCATCTCATAGGCCAGGATGGTGTTGGGGTCCATCGCCTTGTTGAACGGGATGCCGCGCTGGAAATCGGGCTGTTTGCCGACGGGGACATCGGCGCCGTCGAACAGCACCTCCACAGCGCCTGGCTGGGCACCGGCCTTTTTCAAAACGTCGGCCAGGCGGACACCGGCCCAGCGGCCATTGCCGATGCTGCCGTAGGTCCATTGCAAACCGGCCATGGAAGGTTCGTAAAGCGCGCGTCCATTTCCGGCGCATTCCAGCACGCTCACCAGTTCAACGCGCGGCAGTTTCTTCAACTCCTCCATCGTGAGGTTGAGCGCCGTCGCCACCTTGCCGTTGACTTGGAGGCGCCAGGCGGCCGGGTCCACCGAGGGGACGTAGTGGTGGCTGCGGACGAAGAAGCGATCAATCGGAGTGATGTAGGATTCCAAAAATCCTTCCAGCGGCATCTCCGAATCTTCGGCTCGCGAGGAGCGCACAATCATGCCGCGTTTGGGGGCGGACGTAAGGGCCACCGAACCGGCGGCTAGCTGAAAAAGGTGACGGCGTGAGAGGCGGGACGCGTTCATCCCTATTAGTTTGCAAAATTTGGCTGCAAACTGATAGTGGCTTCTGAACGCATATCGAAAGATTGCGTGTACGCGGGCTTGCCGGGGAGCGTGACCACGACGGTATGCTTGCCTACGACGAGGGGAAACCGGGCCGGCGTTTTTTGCGGTTGCTCCGCGCCGTCAATCGTAACGGTGGCCCCAGGCGGCGTGCTGGCGACTTCCAGCATTCCTTTCCGCCTTTCCAGTTTGACGTCGATGGCGGCATCTTGCGGAACATAAAAGATGCGGATCTCGGCCTTGTAGGACTCCATCATGACCGTGGCCGAGTGGCGGCCATTCGGCAATTCCACCAGACACGGCGATGTGCAGGACGAAAACTTGCCATCGTCAATGACCACGTTCGCGCCTTCCGGGATGGTGCGGATGGAGACGGACCTGGCTCCGGCAACGGCCCCAGGCGTGGCGGTTACCGGCGGGGGCGAGATTGGACGGGTTGATGGAGGTTCGGCGGTTCTCGTGTCGGGTTTGGCGACGGAGACGGCACTGGGCGGATCGGCTTTCTTTACCTCAGCCGGTGTAGGCGCCGGGATTTCAGGGACGGGTACGGATACGGGCACCGATGCCGTCGTAACGGTTATCGTGGCCTGCCGCTTATCGTAGATCAACTTGACGCCGATGCCAATCACGCCGACCAGGGCGGCTGCGACAGCGACGGCCGCTATTGCCGTCGTGTTGAATTTCTCAACCGGCTTCCGCGCCGGCTGAGCGACAGGCGCGGGAGGCGCGTGCCGTGTCGCGGCCGGCGCGACAGGTCTGGCGTCGATGGTCTCCTGCTGCGGAAGCACAACCACCTTTGGCGCAGCCTGGATCCTCGGAAGGGTGCGCGTCAATTGGGAGGGTCCGCCGCCGCGGACGAGCGTAGTCCAACCAGGAGCGTTTTCGCAGGCTGACTCCAGCGCGTGCATCATCTCCGAACAACTGGAGAAACGGTCCGCCGGAGCTTTCGCGAGCGCCCGCTGTAGTACCGCGTCAATAGCGGGGCTGAGCGTCGGGTTGAACTGCGGGGCCGGTTGGGGCGCTTCGCTGACGACGCGGAAGAGCAACGTTGGCAGGGAGTCGGCCACGAAAGGTCTTTCGCCCGTCAGCACTTCATAGAGCATGACGGCCAGCGAATACTGATCGGCCCGGCCGTCCACGGGCTTCCCGGAGATCTGCTCCGGCGACATATAGTTCGGCGTGCCGAGGATCTGCCCCGTTTGCGTGAGCGAATGGGACTGCATGCGGGCAATGCCGAAGTCGGCGATCTTGGCCACGCCGTCGCGCCGCACCATGATGTTGGCCGGCTTCACGTCGCGGTGGATAATGCCGCGTTGATGCGCGTAATCGAGCGCCTCGGCAGCCTGTTTCAGCAGGCGGAGAATTACCTGCCCGTCAATCGCGGTGTCGGAGTCCAGCAGCTTTTCGAAGGTGACGCCGTCCACATATTCCATGAAGATAAACGCGGTGTCGTTCTCATGCTGGATGTCGTAAATGGTAACGATGTTGGGGTGAGATAGTATGCCG
The DNA here is from genome assembly GCA_945900935.1 of Candidatus Sulfopaludibacter sp. SbA3. Taxonomy (GTDB): domain Bacteria; phylum Acidobacteriota; class Terriglobia; order Bryobacterales; family Bryobacteraceae. The sequence continues at coordinate 3,487 of CAMDKT010000252.1, forward strand.
GCCGCCTGCGCTTCGCGCATCATCCGATCCTGGACGTGTTTGATCTCCCGCTCGTCATTGAACTGCCCAATGCGGATGGTTTTAACGGCGACAGTCCGGCCAATTGCGGGATCGAGGGCTCGATAAACGACACCCATCGCGCCGCGACCCAGCTCTCCCTGGATAACGTAGCGCCCTATTTTCCCTTGCGGGCTTGGTTCCATTGTGGTCTTTCAATCATATCGCGATAATCATATCGGCAGATCCCGCTTTCGTTTCCAAAACATTCGCGCAAAGCGGATTCGGTCACGGCTCGCGCGGCGTGAGGACGGTTGACTGGCCGGGGGCCGCGACGGGCATTTGCGTCGAGCAGTGCATTCGCTCCTTACGGATTCGGTTTCGGCTGGATGCCGTGAGCACTGCCGATTGGCTGGCGGCCATCCGCCCCGCTTCTCGAAAAAAACCCCAGCTTGGTACCATAGAAGCTCTCGAATGATTTCTTCCCTATTTGGCTCAGGTGAGGGTGGCGGCAGCCTGTTGGACCGGCTGAAACAGGGTATTGAAAAAACCCGCGCCGGCCTGGTAAACCGGATTGACGACGCCGTTCACGGCAAAAAACAGATCGACGCCGATCTGCTCGATGAGCTGGAATATGCTCTCATTACCGCCGATGTCGGCGTGCGGACGGCAACCGATGTACTGGAGACTATCCGGCAGCGCGTGGACCGCCATTTGGTGGCTGATGCCGGCGAAGTGCGAGCGCTGATCCGCCAGCATCTGCTGGAAGTGCTGCAGGCCTCCGAACGACCGGACGCGCGCGTCACCGAACCGCCGCTGGTGATCATGATGGTGGGCGTGAACGGGGCGGGGAAGACGACGACTACGGGCAAATTGGCGCGCCGCCTGCAGGAAGAGGGACGGACCGTGATCATGGCCGCGGCCGATACCTTCCGCGCGGCGGCGATTGAGCAACTGGCGGTGTGGGCCGAACGGGCCGACACCGATATCATCCGGCAGCACCAGGGTGCCGACCCCAGCGCCGTCATCTTCGACGCGCTGCAGGCGGCACGGGCTCGCAAGGCCGATGTGGTAATCGTCGACACCGCCGGCCGGTTGCACAACAAAGAAAATCTGATGCTCGAACTGGACAAGATGCGCCGGACGGCCGGGCGCGTGATTCCCGGCGCCCCGCACGAGGTTTATTTGGTTCTGGACGCGACGACGGGCCAGAACGGGCTGGAACAGGCCCGCAAATTCACTGCGGCCGGCGGCGTGACGGGCATCGTGCTAACCAAGCTGGACGGCACGGCGAAGGGCGGCATCGCCATTGCGATTTCGCGCGAATTGAATCTGCCGATCCGGTATGTGGGTGTGGGCGAGAAGGTGTCCGATCTTCTGCCGTTCGACCCGGACCAGTACATCGCTTCGCTGTTTGACTGAGCTGGATTTATGACAATGGACTACATGGCCGAGGCGATGACCGAGGCAAAAAAAGGCTTGGGGCAGACGAGCCCGAATCCGGCGGTGGGCGTGGTGATCGTCAATCACGGCGAGGTCGTGGGCCGTGGATTTCACGTTTACGCGAATCGCGATCACGCTGAAGTGGTTGCGCTGGCTGAGGCTGGGGCGCGGGCTCGCGGCGCCACCGTTTATGTAACGCTGGAGCCGTGCGCGCATCAGGGCCGCACGCCCCCGTGCGCTGGCGCGCTGATCGGTGCGGGTGTGAGCGCGGTGGTGGCCGCCATGGAGGATCCGAACCCGCTCACCGCCGGTCAGGGCTTCGCGCGGCTGCGGGCGGCGGGGATCGCAGTGAAGGTCGACGCGCGACATACGGCGGAGGCGGCGGCGTTGAATGAGCCGTTCTGCTTCTACATGCGGGAGCGGCGGCCGCTGGTGACGCTGAAAAGCGCGTTGACGCTGGATGGCAAGATTGCCGCGCCGGATGACAACGAGGGCTGGATTACCTCCGAACAGGCGCGGGGACACGTGCAGCAGTTGCGGCACTTGACGGACGCGATATTGACAGGCATCGGCACTGTCGAGGCCGACGACTGCGCATTGACCGATCGTACGGGACTGCCGCGCAGCCGGCCGCTTCTGCGGATTGTGGCGGATTCCCAACTGCGGCTGCGGCCGGATTCGCTGATGGTTCGCAGCGGGGCGAAGGATCTGTTGGTGGCGGCAACGTCGGCGGCGAGCGCCGAGCGGCGGCGGGTCCTGGAAAAAGCAGGCGTGGAAGTGGTGATTCTGGACGGCACCGGCGGGCGGACGAATCTCCGGGCGCTGGTGGAATTTCTTGCCGGGCGGCAGTATCAATCGCTGATGATTGAAGCGGGCAGCAAGGTGAACGGCGCGGCGCTGGACGCCGGGATTGTGGACAAGATTTTCTTCTATTACGCACCGAAGATTTTTGGCGGGTTGCAGTCGCTGCCGGTGGCGGGAGGGCGTGGGCGGCGCCGTCGCGCGGATGCAATGCTTTTTCGGGATGTGCGTTTGCACCCGATGAGCCGGGATGAATTCGCCGTGGAAGCGTGGGTGGCGCGAGGAGCGAGAGGCTGATGTTTACCGGAATTGTGGAGGAGTTGGGCACGGTTGAATCGATGGAGCGGCGCGGGGACGGCGCACGGCTGCGGATACGCTGTTCGACGGTCCTGGCTGACGCGTTTATTGGCGCCAGTATCGCGGTGAACGGAGTGTGTCTGACGGCGGTGGATCTGCTCCCAGGGAGCTTTGCGGCTGACGTGGCGCCGGAGACGATGGCGCGGACAAACATTGGAAATCTGGGCGCGGGACGGCGGGTGAATCTGGAGCGGCCGATGTCGCCGGCCGGCCGTCTGGGCGGGCACATCGTTCAGGGACATGTGGACGGGACGGGTGAGTTTCTAGGGCTGGCATCCATTGGCAACGACAACTGGTGGCTGCGCGTCGGTGTGCCGGAGGCGCTGGACCGCTACCTGGTGTCGAAGGGGTCGGTGACGATTGATGGGATTAGTCTTACTGTGGCGTCGATTGAGAATCGCGTTTTAGGCGTGACGATTGTTCCGCACACGTTTGAGAACACGACGTTGGGCGCCTATCAGCCGGGGGACGCCGTGAATCTGGAGACCGATGTGTTGGCGAAGTATGTGGAAAAACTGATGCCGTGGCGCGAATCGGGAGCTTAGGCCGCCGTTACCGAGCCGCGCCGTTACCGAGCCGCGCGTCAGCAAGCGGTGCCGCCAGGCCGATAACGTTATTTCGTGACGAGCCCCTAACGCGCCGCCTTGGGCTTATCGTTTTTCGCCGGTGCCGCCGCGGGCGGGAGCATGGCTGAGGGCTTGGTGCGCGCCGGCATCGTTTCCGGTTTCCTGCTGTCTTTTTCGCCTGGCTTGGCGAGCGGTTTAGGCGTGATCGTAACTTTTGGAAAGGGTAGGACGCGGGAGCGGGTTAGCGGGCGGGGGCCGGGTTTGTAATAGGCCGGACCAGCATTGGAGTTAGGACGGTAGACGGGGAAGCGAGGGCCATCCAGTCGCGGCGAGGGAAGCGGCTGAATCAGTTCCGCGCTGGGCGCTTCAACGATTTGGTAGATGATCTGAATGGGCGTCGTTTGTGGGATGATGAGGGGCGTCAGGATCGTCTGGGGGGAATCGACACGCAAGTGGAAAAGCAGTTCCGGGGCGTTGGCGCCCTGCCACATAGACAGGCGCAGACGGGCGGCGTAGTTGCCTGGGGCGAGCTTGGAAGGGTTGATGGAAATACGAAGCGTATCGGCCTCCAGCGCCGCGCCTTCGGCGGGCAGGACGCCGTCGCGCATGGCCGCTTCCAGCCATTGGCCGTCGAGGATATCGACACGATACGGACGGCCGGGGGCGGAACCGGAGACGCGGACGATGCCGCCCGAAAAGGCGGGCGAGCCTTGCGGGCAGTGAAATGCAAGTTGCTGGGCTTCGGCGGTCAGGATGGGCGCGGGCAGAACTCGAATTTGCCGCTGCTCCTGGTGCCGCGAACAGCCATCGGAGACTTCCACGGTGAATGTGTAATGCCCCGGCTCAGTGGGGATGCCCTGCAAATCGCCTTGGCCGGAAACCTGCATTCCGGCTGGTATATCGCCCGACACAATACGCGTGAGTGGAATCGGCATCGCACATCGTGTTCCGACGCGCACCCAGACGGGCTCCGGCGTGTAGGAGCGGTTGAGGAGAGCGTCGGGCAGCGCGAGTACCAGTGCGACTAGCAACATAGAAAACTTATCGGCTGCTTTCAACGGTTCTTAAAGAAAATGACAGACTGTCCGATAAGTCCTTCATGCGGATCCTCTTGAGTGTTGCCTTCGCTGCGGTCTGCCTGGGCGCGGACCCGGAAACAACGGCGCTGCCGCGCCATGTATTAACGAACGACGGCCTGGTGGTCCTGGCTCGCGCCGGGCTTGGGGACGGACTGCTGGTGGATCTGGTTCGTTATAAGCGCACGCAGTTTGACACGAGCGCCGACGCGCTGGCGCTCCTGGCGCGCCATGGGTTATCGGAAAACGTCTTGCGCGCCGTGGTCGAGAAACAGGAACAGATCCTGCTGCGCAAGCAACGGCTGACGGTGGCCCCAATTTCGCCCGCCGCCGCAGTGGACGCCGAAGTAGGCGAAATGATTTTGCTGCCTCCCTCTCCCGGCGCGCGTCGAGGCAAGGCGCAGCCGGACCGGTGGTACAAAGTGTCGATGCGCTGAGGCTTCGACCGCCAGCGG
>CAMDKT010000253.1 GCA_945900935.1 Candidatus Sulfopaludibacter sp. SbA3
GTCAAGACGAAGTTCGATCACCGTGTGCCGCCGGCGAAAGCGCTGCTCCGGTGCTTTTTGGGCGGTGCGGCCATCGATGTGCCGGACGACGAGTTAATTCGCGACGTTTTGGCAGAGTTGAGGGACCTGTTGGGCTTGACGTTGGCACCAAGATTTACACGAGTAACGCGGTGGCGCGAGGCGATGGCGCAGTACGGATTGGGTTACAAGCTGCGCGTGGCGGAGATACGGGAGCGGGCGCTGTTACATCCGGGCCTATACCTGGCCGGGAATGCGTATACGGGGATTGGGATCCCGGATTGTATCCGCGGGGCGAAAGACGCGGTCGGAGCATCGATATTTTCTGTAGCGGGCCGCAATAGTAACGGGTGATCGTGCAGGCTCTTCGGCACGCTCCAGAAATGATCCGGGTATGCTCTCCAGAATCGACCCACCGACCCGGCGGGGCCGTGGATGATAACGCCCGTACCCACTTGTGGCCTGCGGGGCAAGGTCCGGCGCGGCGAAAAAGTCGCGGCAGTACGCACCTACGCTTTCATCGAGTGCGGTTTCACTTTCGGGCTCGGGTCCCGCTTTTTATCCCCAATGGCGGGGGGGCCGAGCGGATAGAAAGACTCGCCGTGGCCGTTTGTTTTGCGGCCTCGGGGGTTGGAGGAACGATGGGCTGGGGCCTTCGTTTGGATCGGCGGAACTGGCTCGGGCGGAACAGATTGGGTTGGATGGGTCAGTGGAGCGGGTGATCTTCGACGGATGGAGATCGCTCGCGTCGGGCCCCACGCTGGCGGTATTGCTGGCGGCGCGGCCAGGGGCGGCGGTGGGGGAGGCGACGGGGAGGTTTCGATGCACCCAATGATGAGGGAGAGGGTGTCGGCGCATACGGGGGATAGGCACTCGTTGGGAGAATTTACAGGCGTTTCTGCCGTGGCTGGAAGCGTGTTGCTGGACGGGAGTGGGGCGGCAGACGGTTTGGGGGAAGGGGGAGCTCCGAATTTCATGAATCCGGGCGGGAGTCAACTGGGGTCACTGACGGCCGGAGGAGGCACCGCGGCCGGTGCCTTGATTCCTACTGAATCTGAATGCCGCGGTCTTCCAAAAGATCGCCCGTCACGCGGAGCATGGTGATCTGATTGCGGCGGTACTGGATGGTCGTATTGACAAGCTGGGCTTCGGCGTTAACCAGGCGTGTCTGGGCGTCGAGCACGAAGAAGATGACAGACGTTCCGAGATCGTACTTCTTCTGCTCGGCATCGAGCTGTTTCTGGGCGAGGTCGCGGGCGACGGCGGCGAGTTTGACCGATGCCTTGGACGACTCGACCTGGCTGGCGGCGTTCAGGACCTGTTGGCGGATGGTCTGCTCCAGGCTGCGGCGGGAGAGCGTGTCCTGGCGTTTGACGAGCACGGCGTCGGCGTAGTTGGCGGCGGCGGCGCGGTCGCGAATGGGCAGGCGCAGCGTGAGGCCGAACTGGTAGATGGGGAAGTTGAATCCGAAGACCTGATCAAGAGCGTCGGGGAAGCCGCCGCGGACGACAGTGACGTCGCTGCCGTTGCGGCTGAAGAAGTCGCCGCCGCGGCCGGTGGATGTGTAGGTTCCGCGAAGTCCGAGATCGGGGCGGAGCGCATTGGAACTCTGTTTGAGAACCAGGTCGTCTTGCGAAATGCGTTCGAGTGTGGCGCGGAGGTCGGGACGGAGACGGACGGCTTTGGAGACGGCGGCTTCGCGGTCGATCTCCTTGTCGTCATTGGGCGGAAGCGGCGTTTCGGTCAAGACGATGGGCATGTTGCGATACTTGACGTCGAGGTCCGCGCCCATCTGGCGACGCAGCGAGTCTTCGAACTGCTGCAAACGATAGCGGGCTTGGAGAACCTGGATTTCTGAAGAGGCGTAATTGGCTTCAGGCTGGTAGATGTCGAGGGGGCTGATGGCACCGAGTTCGAGCTCCTTCTTCGAGCGCTTCAAGGCTTCGGCGGAGAGTTCGAGCGCCTTCTCCTGAACGCGTAGGGTTTCCCGGCCGCCGAGGAGATCCCAATAGGCGTTTTCGGCATTGGAGATGAGCGTGAGCAGGGTGTTGAGGAAGTTTTCGTTGCTGATTTTCAGGCGGCTGCGGGCGATAGTGATCGGCAGGCGATTGACCTCGCGTCCGCGGTTGCGGAGAAGCGGCATGACGAAACTGGCCGACATCTGCGCGTTGAGAGCGGGGTTGAAGAAGCTGAACGAGTTGTTGGTGGAGATCTTGCTGGCGGTAAAACCGGCGGTATATTGCAAGCCGTTGTCGAGCGTCTGCACATAGGCGAAGTTCATCGGCTGGGACAACTGGTTGAGCGTGTTGGCGCCTTCGAGCTGGCTGGTGGACTGCGTCTTGGTGCGGGTGGACGTGAAGTTGCCGGTGAAGAACGGATCAAACGGCGCGTAGGCGCGGGTGATGGAGTTGCGGGTGATCTCGATGTTCAGGCGTTGAATGTCGATGTCGACATTATTGGCCAGGACGAGTTGCAGATAACTGCGGAGAGAGAGCTCCAGCTTCCCTTCAGCGACGAAGTCGTCGAACTTAGAGACACCGCGCATTTCCACTGAGGGCATAGGTTCAGCCAAGTGGCGCTTGAACCAGTTTTGTTTGGGAAAAAAGGGGGCGTCGAGGAGTTCAGGGTCTTTGGTATTGGTGTGTGCAAAGGCCCGTTGCGGGGCGGGAATGACACCGATGGCGGCGGCGGGCGACTGCCATGCGAAAGAGGACTGGCAGACAAGCAGAGCTAGGGCCAGAGCGAGCAGGTGGCGATGCGATTTCATTGTGAAAAGTTTTCTCGTTGTTATTCGTAGCGGATCGCTTCAATGGGGTCGAGACGGGCGGCTTGCATGGCCGGGTAGATACCGAAAACCAGGCCGATACCGCAAGACACGCCGAAGGCGACCGCGATGGAACCGGTGGTCACAACGGTAGACCAGCCGGCTGCCGAAGCGATGAGGTGGGCAAGGGTGACGCCGAAGATGATGCCGAGCAGTCCGCCCATGATGGAGATAAGGACGGCTTCGGTGAGGAACTGGCGGATGATGTCTTTCTGTTTGGCGCCGATAGCGCGCCGGATACCGATTTCGCGGGTGCGTTCGAGCACGGTGGCGAGCATGATGTTCATGATGCCGATGCCGCCGACGAGCAGCGAGATGCCGGCGATACAGATCATGACGATGTTGAAGATGAAGCCGGTGCGGCGTTTCTGTTCGAGCAGACCGGCGGGGACGGTGATGGCGAAGTCGCCGGCGTCCTTATGTGTGGCGGTGAGAATGGCGTTAATGATGTTGGAGGTTTCGATGGAATCGGTGCCGGTTTTGACTTTGATGTACATGCCGTCGATTTCATCTTTGAGGTAGCTATTGGAGTCTTCGAAGCGGCGCATGACGGTATTGAGCGGCGCGATGACAAGGTTGTTACCGCTGGCGACTTCCAGGCCTTCGACGGAATCGGCGGTGGCTTGAGCGGCGAGGACGCCGACGACCTGCAGCCAAGTGTCGTTGATTTTAACGAATTTACCGACGGCGTGATCGAAGCCGAGCAGGTTTACTTTTGCCGCTTCGCCGAGGACGCAGACGGGGGCGGAGTTGTCATTATCGGCGTCGTTGAAAAACCGGCCTTCGACCATACGGAGGCTGTTGATGGCCAGGTAATTGGGGAGGACGCCAATGAGAATTGGCGGTTCGGCCCCCGTCTTTGGCAGCACTTTCTGCGGTTTGAAGCGTTTCCGGGGAGTGAGATACTCGATCCCCGGGACGTTCTCGGCGATCGAGCGGAAGTCGCGAAACGACATACCCGGCGAGATGGCGCGGCGGGCTTGGATTTCGTTGCGATCAACCGCCTCCTTGGCCTCAATGATGATGTTGTTGACACCGAGGAGGTCAATATAGCTCATCATCTCTTTCTGGGCGCCTTCGGTGATGGACAACATCGCCACCACGGCTCCGACGCCGAAGATCATGCCGAGCATGGTTAACAAACTTCGCAGCTTGTGTACTAACAAGCTGGCCAGGCCCATTTTTATTTCGGGCAGGATGTCGGCAAGCAACGCCATTCAGTTCAGACTCCTAAAATTTCTTGAGATTACGACTTCCCGCCAGGCAGGGCGTTCATGGGACCGCCTTTATCTTCGGTTTTCTGCTTGGTGCCGGGTTTGGCTTCGGGGTTGGCCATGGCGATGGTTTCACCGGGCTTTAGGCCTTCGGCAATCACCAGCGTGGACTCACTGCGTTTGCCGATTTTGATACGGCGCGCGACAAATTTTTGACCCTCTTTCACAAAGACGACCAGATGGCCTTCCTTTTCAAAGACAGCCTGCGCGGGGATGTGGATGGCGTTGGGGATTTTTTCGACGATGATCTCGACGTCGGCCAGGAGGCCGGGACGGAGAAGGACATCGATATTGGAGTCCTGATCGGGCGGAGGGGGGAGTTTCGCGTTCTTCAGGTCTTCCGCAGTGAAACGACCGGAGCCGCCGGGGTTACCGCCGCCAGGACCGCCAGGACCGCCGGGGCCGCGTCCGCCGCCGCCTTCGCCGCCACGGCCTCCGCCTTCGCCGCGCGGACGCCGGCCTTGGCCATCGCCCGCGGAGGCTTCAGGTTTCGAGGGGTCGGGCTTTGCGCCAGCGGGACGGCCAGCGCCGGTGCCCGCGGGGCGTCCCATCTTGGCCATCACGTCCTGCATCAATTTCGTGCGTTCTTCGGCGGAGAGGTCCTGCATGCTACGGCCCTTCAAGGCGGCCTGCATCGCTTCGCGCATTTTGGTGCGATCCTCAGCGGACATCGCCGCGCCGCCTGCTCCGCCGCCGGGCGCGCCCGCGCCTCCAGCGAAGGGCATACGACCGCCGCCGCCACGTTGGCCTCCACCGGCTTGTGGGTCGCCGCCGCCGGGTCCGCCACCGGGTGCCCCGCCGCTCATGTCGGGCATTCCGGGAATTCCAGGCATGCTGCCGAAGGACATAGCCATGGAGACGACGGGCGGCTTCTTGCGATTGGCCTCCGCCGTGGCTAAAATACGCTGAATCTGGTCCGGTTTCGCGCCGAGTTTCGTCAGCAGTTCTTTCATGTCGATGGTGAAAACGACGTCGAACTTCTTGGCCGGATCGGAGGACTGGACATTTGCGCTAGCCGTCGAGGACATGGTTTTGATGTGCCCTCGGAATTTCTCGTTGGGCACGGCGTCTAGGGCTAGAATGACTTCCTGATTTTCGTTCAGGTTGGCGCGATCCAATTCCCCGACGCGGGCCACCACTTCGAGCTCCGACAGATCGAGGACATCGGCGATCGGCATGCCGGGCTGCACCTGGTCGCCTTCGCGAATGTCGGGGACGTCAAAACCGAAACCCATGCGGCTGGAACTGTTCTGGCGAACGGCCACCAGGCCCGTCATCGGCGCCAGCACTTTCACCTGGGTCAGGCGCTGCTGGGCCCGGTTCTTGTCGAGCAGGCCCTTTTGCTTCCGTTCCCGCAAAACGGCGAGCTCGGCCTCGGCCTGTTCCTGGCGCGATTTGATATCGCTTTGCAACTGGCTGAGGCGGCGCTTGGACTCTTCGAGATTCAGTTGATTTTTCTTCTGGTCGATCAGCGAAAGCAGTTCGTTGCGCTTGACCTCAAGCTCCGAACGGCGAACCGAGTAACGCGCGCGCAAAAGCTCCACTTGATCCTGATTATTGCGAATGGCCAGGTCGGCTTCGGACTTCTTATACTGCTCGTCGATCTGGTCGATTTCCAACTGTCTCTCTTCTACGCTCGAAACGAGTTCAGCGTCATCGAATTCAATGATCAGATCCTTTTCTTTGGCGAAAGAACCGATCTCGGCGAGTCTGGTCACCTGCACGGTTCCGAACAGATTGGGCGCGGTAAGCGTGGCCGAGCGGACCGCGCGCAGTTCACCGCGGGCAAATGTGCGGACGACGATTTCCCCCTGCCGGACCTTGGCTGTGGCAATCGACTGTTGTCGCTCCGGCATCGACTGCACGAATCGGTAGCCGCCCCACGCCGCGCCGACAATGACCCCGAGAATGATGAGGCGGATGATGAATTTACTCATTGGTTTTCCTGCTCGTACCGGAACTAGAGCTTCTTGGCGCGCTTGGCGACTTCAGCCGGATCTTCCATCGCGATCACGTCGCCGGCTTTCAGGCCTTTGGTGACGACCATGTCCGTGTCGTTGCGCTTGCCGACAGCAATCTGCCGAATGACAAACCCCTCGCCCTGTTGAATCCAAACAGCGGGCTTCCCTTTGTTCATGAAGCTGGCGCGGGCGGGAATCAAGAGCGAATTCGGCTCACTCTCAATGACGATTTCGGCGGTGCAGCTCATGCCCGGGCGCAACCGGGGATCTACCTTATCCAGGGTGGCGCGGGCCGGGAACGTTTTTTCGGTGAGGCCCATCCCCTTGTACAGGACCGCGGCTATGGGGCTGATCCAATCCAGGGTGGCATTCAATTCGACTTCGGGAATGGCGTCCACGCGGACACGAAGCCGCTGGGCGAGTTGCAACTTCCCTCGATCCACTTCATCAAGTTTAAGTTCGACGCGCATCTGCGAGAGGTCGGGGATTTCGGCGATGGCGGCACCGGTCCAGGCCCGGTCTCCTTCCTTGAAAGGGGGCGGTGTGGAGCCGAATGAACCGGGGGTGCGGGTGTTGGGAAGGATATTGACGATACCGTCCATAGGCGCGACGATCTTCATGCGGGTCAGATAGCTTTTGAAGCGGTCAATGTCGCGGACGGTTTTGTCTTTTTTGCTATCGAGGCGGTCGATGTCAGCTTGCTGCGTGGTTTTGTGGGCTTTGACGGTGACATTTACCTGTTCCAGATCGCCCTCGGCGGTACCGACGTCGATGCGATTTTTCTTGCCCTCGATTTCGGAAAGAATCTCGGCTTTGGATGCTTCCAATTTGGCGCGCTCCACGTTGTAAGTGGCCGTCATTTGATTCATCGCGTCCATTTCTTTGGTAATGCGATGGGATGCCTGCATCTGAATGATTTCCTTGTCCACGGTCCGAACAGAGGTTGTGCGATCCAAATAATACTGTTCCATTTGGGCGGCGTCAAACTCGATGACCGTTTCGCCTTTGCGGATCGGCTTGCCGGTTTCGGCGAGCATGACAATGCGAGGATCGGGAATCTGCGGCGCCGAAAGGATGACAGAGCGGGAGCTGCGAACTTCTCCGCGTGTCTTAACAGAGATCACAAACTCAGCCTGACGCACGCGCGCGACCGGCACTTCCACTTTCGTCTGCCCGGTGTATCGGTAAGCGGCATACCCGCCGCCGGCGACGGCAAGGAAGGTGATGAAACTCGTGATTGCCCGGCGGCGATTTCCCGACGCGGACTGGCCAAGACGCACTTTCGGTTTGATATCTTTCGACATAGTAGTTCCAGGGAGATGTTTCGGACGGGGATATTTTTAACTGGTTGCGGATTCAGGCTTCGCGGCGGTCAATGGCGGTTCCAAGGCCACGACTTCGCCGGGCTTGACACCGCCACGAATGGCGGCGTGGGTATTGCTGACCACGCCAAGCTGGACATCCCGGCGTTCCCAAATGCCGGCCGCAGTGCGGACCATAACAAACGGTTTCGGCTCGGCCCCGGCGGTCGAGTTGTCCGACATCAGGGCCTCGGCCGGAACGACCGTGGCCGCATCGGCTTCTTCGAGTACAACATCGGCGCTGACGCTGAGGTCGGGAATGATTCGCGGATCGAGCTTGTCCAATCTAAGGCGGACAGCGACTTCCTTCTTAAAGCTGCCGCGCATGCCCGAAGTTTTAGTAATCGCGCCGATAGTGACGAGATGAGCGGGAAGCACCAAGCCGGGAAAGGCGTCAAAGCTGACCCTCGCCCGTTGGCCCAACCGCAAGTGCTGGATGTCCACCTGATTGACGGAAGCGTTGATGATCATCGAAGACGGATCAACGACCTGCATGAACATCATGCCGGGATAAACCTGATCGCCCTGCTGAATGGGCTTCATTTCGCCGCCGCTGTAAACGGTCTGGACAACGACGAGACCATCCATGGGAGCTTTGAGGATCATGCGATCGGCATTGGCCTGGGCGCGCCGAAGTTCGAGATTGGCGGCGGCGAGTTCGAGGTCAGCTACTTTCAGAGTCGCCTTTTCGCCGACATCGACGTAACGGGCGGCTTCCTGCAACTGTTTCAAATTTGCTTTT
>CAMDKT010000254.1 GCA_945900935.1 Candidatus Sulfopaludibacter sp. SbA3
TGATATTTTTAGCTTTATCATCGTTCGCCATGTTATCAAACTTGTGACAACGGCGTGTTGGACTACTACACTCGAAGCAATGGGTCGAATCCGCGTCCTGCCGGACGCAGTCGCAAATCAGATCGCCGCAGGAGAGGTCGTTGAGCGCCCGGCGTCCGTTATTAAGGAGCTGCTGGAAAACTCTCTCGACGCCGGTGCTTCGTCGATTGCCATAGAAGCCGAATCCGGCGGTCGGCGTCTTCTGCGCATCACCGACAACGGCAGTGGCATGTTGCGCGACGACGCGATGCTGGCCTTCGAGCGCCACGCCACTTCGAAATTGACGAGCGTCAAGGACCTGTTTTCGATCTCCACGCTTGGCTTTCGCGGTGAGGCACTGCCTTCTATCGCGAGCGTTTCTCGACTTACGTTGGAGACGCATGCCCCGGAAGAATCCACCGGAACGCGCGTGGAAATTCACGGCGGCAAGATGATCCGCTGCGACGAAGCGGCGCTTGCCAATGGCACGGTCATCACGGTGCGCGACCTTTTCTTCAACGTCCCGGCGCGGAAGAAATTTCTTCGCTCGGATCAGACCGAACTCGCGCACATTGCATCGCTGGTTACTCATTACTCCCTCGCCCATCCTGACAAAACGTTCGAGCTTCGTCATGACAATCGCGAGTTACTGCACGTCACGCCGGTTGGCTCTCTGCGCGAACGCGTCTTCCAGGTTTTCGGCAGCCACATTCTGGAAGACTTGCTCGATATCGGCGAACACGAGAAGGAGTTTCTGCTCCCCGACCCGACTCCGGAAGAGCGCACCCGCGTCTTCCTCCTTCGCGGCTTCGTCTCCATGCCGCAAGTACAGAAATACAACCGCAACTCGATTTATCTATTCGTGAACGGGCGGCTGATTCGAGACAAATTGCTGCTGCACGCTTTGCAGGCGGCCTATCACAACTTGATGCCGTCTGGTGCCTTTCCCTTCGCGCTGCTCTTTCTCGATTGCGATGCTGAAGAGGTCGACGTCAACGTCCACCCTTCGAAAACGGAAGTGCGGTTCCGGCATGGCAGTTGGGTGCATGATTACGTTCGCGACGCTATTCGCGGTTCGATCGTGCAGAGCCGTCCGCTGTCATCCTTGCCGATGACGGCACCGCCGCAACCCGCCGCGCGCCTGCCCTACAGCGAGTTTTCCCAGCAGATGGAAAGCGACGCCATCCGCAACGTGATTCCGCCCGATGACGCCAATCTCCCGGTCTTTACCCTCCACCAGCCACCCGCCCTCGCCCCGCGTTTCGACTTCACCGAACCGCCGCCCGCCCCCGTTCGCACGCGCATTCCCGACACGCACGGAGGCCTTCCCGATGGCGTCGTTCTTGACGCCGTTCACTCGCTCGACATCCTAAAAGACCTTCGCCCGCTCGGCCAGCTTCACGAAAGTTTCATCCTCGCCGCCGGCCGCGATGGCCTCTGGATCATCGATCAGCACGTGGCCCATGAACGCATTTTGTTCGAACAAGTATTGCGGCAACGCGCGGCGGGCCGCGTCGAGCAACAGGGATTGCTCATGCCGATGGTGATCGAGCTAACGGCCGGGCAGCAGATCGAATATGCGCAAATTGCCGACGAACTCCGCGCCAGCGGCTTCGACAGCGAGCCCTTCGGGCATCGCACGATCGCCATCTCAGCCGCGCCCGCCGCAGTCAAGCCCGGCGACATCGAGAAGATCGTTTTCGAAATTCTGGAAACATCGGAGCGGGAATTGCGCGGCGCATCGCTCGACGAAGTCCGCCGCAACGTTTGCGCGACGATCGCCTGCCGCGCCGCGATCAAGATCAATACGCGCCTGGATCAGCAAAAAATGGAGTGGCTGCTGGCTGAACTGGCTCGCTGTGAACATCCCACCAACTGCCCGCACGGCCGCCCTATCGCGCTGCGCTATTCCACGCGCGATATTCTCAAAGGCTTTCATCGCATTTGATCAGCCGGCGAGTTCCTTCACCGCTCCCACCGCCCGGTCAATCTGCTCAAACGTATTGTAGATATGCGGCGAAAAGCGAATCCCTTCGCTGTCGCCCGATGGCGTTGCGGAAGTCGCCATCCGGTGCCGTTCCCACAACACGTCATAGGCGCGCTTGGTGGCCATGTTGCGCAGCTTAAACTTCACCACGCCGCCGCAGAGTTCCGGCTGCATGTTGGTTTTCAATTCGACGTTGGAGATCGCCGCCAGGCCCGTTTTAGCCCGCGTGGCCAACGCCCGCATCCGCGCTTCCACATTCGCCATGCCGATGAGATTGATGAAATCGAGCGACGCCTCCAGCGCCACGACTCGCGGATCATCGCGCTGGCCCAATACTTCCAGCTTCCGCGCGCCTTTCAAGTTTTCCGTCCAACCCGCAGTGACAATCGATGGCCACACCTCCGGAATGCGACTGGCGCGGACATACAGCAGCCCAGCCTCCAGCGGTCCCATCAGCCACTTGTGCGCGCTGGTGGAATAGGAGTCGCAGCCGATCGCGGACAGATCCACATCCAATCCCCCAAAGGTCTGCGCGCCGTCGAGATGCATCCAGATTCCGCGCCTTTTTGCCAGCGCCGCAATCTCGCGGGCCGGATACAGAATCCCGGTGGTGCTGGTGAGGTGGGTGATGGCGATGACGCGCGTGCGCGCCGTGATTGTCCTCTCGATCCCGCCGATTAACTCATCGGCGCCGCGCGCGGGGATTGGCGTTGGCACAGACTTCACAATAAAGCCGTCCCGCTTCGCGCGCACTTTCCAGGAATCGTTGTTGGAAGGATGGTTGTGATCGGTGATGATTACTTCATCGCCCGGCTTGAGGTCGATGCCCTTGACGACGATGTTGCTGCCTTCGCTGGTGTTGCGCGTGACCGCGATTTCGTCGGCGTCCACGCGCAACATCCGTGCGGCTTTTCCACGCAATGACTCGCGCATTTCGACGTACTTGTCGCGGTTCTGAAACGACGGGTTGGCGTGGAAGTCGCGCAGATACTCAATGTGGCGATCCATCACGGGGCGCGAGGCGGGGCAGATGTTGGCCGCGTTGAGGTAGATGAGCCGGTCCTCCAGCGGGAACTGGCGTTGAACCATTCGCCAATAGGCTTCGTCTCCGGGAGTGGCCGCGGCGAGCGCGGTGCTGAAGGCTGTCCAGCTTGCGGGAACGGCGGCGATAACGGTTTTGAAAATGTCGCGGCGAGTGGGCGTCATGGATAGATATTACAGCATCGAGCGATCAACTAGAGGTCCCCGGGATTGAGAATTGGCGCCTCAAATCTGTCGGAATGTTTGCAGGCAGCATCCGATTCTTCAACCAAAGGCGCGGAACCGCATCTAACCAGTTCTCGCGGCTTGCTTTCAGGGAGTCCTGCGGTCCCCGTGCAGCTCTCCCTTGTCGTTACGACGCTGAAATCGATCCCTTTCGAATTCCATGTTGAGCCCTTTGAACGGAGAGTTCGCAAACAGCTCGACGAGATTCTTGGGCTCAGCTTCGGCTACGGACCCCACATGCGCCTCCCGCGCGACGATCTCCTCCACAAACGCCGTCATCGAAATGCCTCGCGCCTCCGCCCGCGCCAGCAGTCCCCGTTCGATCTCCGGTTGAATTTCGAGAGTGATCGTCATGATTCAGCGTACCCCCTCCACCAGGTACAAATCGCTCACCGTCTGCGCCGGCTTCGAATAGACCAACACTTTTCCGTCCGGTGAAACGCTGAACCCCGTTCTCCGCGGCAGTACTGTCCCGGCCGGCAAATTACCCACATTCGTCACCTTGCCGCTCTCGTAATCGCAGAACTGCGCCAACTGGGATCCCGTTTCCACAAAATAAACGCCCTTCACTCCGAACGCCACCGTTCGGACTCCTTTCGGTGCCGCGCCAAACCGGCCCGCGCGGGATCCCCAAAACCACTGGCGCCGCCCATCGGGCGAAAGTCCAAACCGGCCTTCTTCTTCATGCAGCGCGCAATCAGTCTTTGCAATTCGCGCGGCACAGAATCGCCCGCCGCCCCGTCACCATTTCGTAGAGCAAAACGCCGAAGCTGAAGATGTCGCTCCGCCAATCGACCGGCCTCCCTTCGGCCTGCTCCGGCGACATATACGCCAACGTTCCCATGACGGTCCCCGCTTCGGTGAGCGTCGCGTCTTCAGGCCCCGTCTCAGTCAGCTTCGCCAAGCCAAAATCCAAAATCTTCGTCTGCCCCAACCCGGAAACCATCACATTGGCAGACTTCAAATCCCGATGTACGATCCCCTCGCCGTGCGCCGCCGCCAGCGCCGCCGCGATCTGCTCGGCCACACGCAGCGCCTCCTGCAAAAACCGCGCCCGCCGCGACGGATCCGCCCCAACCCCGGATGGCAGCACCTTCAAAGCCGCGTATCGGTTCAAATCCAGATCCCGCGCCTTGTAAACTACCCCCATTGCAACAAAGCGCCATTTCGGAAAGAATGACTGCTATGCCTCCCAACATGATCGGCGCTTACGGCGAGTGGGCTGCCGGAACGATGCAGGACCCTCCCCGCATGTCCTTCCGCCAGCCGATGTTTCAAAACGTCGATGCCTGGCGCCCCGCCGCGCGCGTCCGATTCCGCGATCTGCTGCTGGGGCCGGGGCCCGCGTTGACGCCGTCAGCCGTCGTGCAGCACCAAATGCAGTTCGACGGCCTCGACATCGAACATCTCCAATGGCAGCTTCCCTTTGGTCCGCCCACGGAGGCGCTCATCATGAAGCCCGCCGGGGCCAGTGGGAAGCTCCCCGCCGTCGTCGGCCTGCATGACCACGGCGGCAATAAATACTTCGGGCTGCGCAAGATCACGCGCATGTCCAAGGATCCGCATCCGCTGATGATCAAGCATCAGGAGCGCTACTACTCCGGCCTCGCTTGGGCGAATGAGTTGGCGCGGCGCGGGTATGTTGTGTTGGTCCACGACACGTTCACGTTTGGCAGCCGCCGGATGCGGTTGGCGGATCTGCCGGGGAATATCAGAAGCAATCTGGTCGAAGCCAATCCCGAGGCTGAAGACGAAATTCAGCGCTACAATGCTTTCGCTTCCGGGCATGAGCATCTGATCGCCAAAAGCCTCTTCAGCGCCGGGATGACGTGGCCCGGCGTCTTTGTCTACGACGATCAGCGCGCTGTCGATTACCTCGCCTCAAGACCCGATGTCGATGCCACCCGCATCGGCTGCTGCGGCCTCTCCGGAGGCGGACTGCGCACAGTGATGTTGACCGGCGCCGATGAGCGAATCCGCTGCGCCTGCTGCGTGGGAATGATGACCACCTGGCGGGATTATCTGCTCAACAAAAGCCACACGCATACGTGGATGTGCTACGTCCCAGGCCTCCCCCGCGACCTCGATTATCCCGAGATTCTCGGACTCGCCGCGCCAAATCCCGTGCTCGTCCTGAACAATCGCCAGGACGCCCTCTTCACCATGCCGGAGATGGAACGCGCCGACCGCATTCTCACCGACGTCTACAAAAAAGCCGGTGCCCCGGATCGCTATAAAGCCAGCTTCCACGACGGCCCGCACAAGTTCGACGCGGCCATGCAGAAAGAGGCCTTTGCCTGGTTCGACCGCTGGCTGACCAAGTAATTATTTCGCGAGCCGCGCGGCCCAGTTCTGCACGATGACCAGCGGCAACGGCGGCGCCGCGGCACCCTGCCAGGGAATTGGAACAGGGTCTCGGCGCGCCCGATTTGAACACCCGTTGCCGCCAGTTCCACACTCGCCGCCATCACCGTTCCCCCAGGCCCAATCCATTACAGTTCCTTTCCGTCGGTGCGCCACTCCGGCAATGCCCCCCCCCCGGCGGCGGAGATGAGCCACTTGCCGCGCCGGTCCGGAAATCCCTGGATGTAAATCTGACTCCGGCCCGATTCGTCCGACGAATATGCCACCCAACGTCCATCCGGCGAAAAGCGCGCGGAACTTACGGGCGACCTGCCTGGAAGATACGGCGTCTCCTTCCGTTCCCCTGTAAGCGATAACGCAACCAGCCCTCCGTCGGGACCACTCACAGAATAGACCAGGTACTTGCCGTCCGGCGATTCATCCAGCGGAAATGCCCCGGCCTTCTTGACGACAACTTCTTCGTCTCCGGAGCCATCCGCCGCTCTCCGGTGCAGCCCGA
Source organism: Candidatus Sulfopaludibacter sp. SbA3 (assembly GCA_945900935.1). Taxonomy (GTDB): domain Bacteria; phylum Acidobacteriota; class Terriglobia; order Bryobacterales; family Bryobacteraceae. Next base: position 6,135 of record CAMDKT010000254.1, read on the forward strand.
GCGAATTGCGGTAGTAGTAAAGATACTTACCGTCGGCTGACCACTGGCGGTCCCGTGTATCGCCGCTGAAGGTCATTTGGACGATGACGCCCCGCGCGATGTCGTACACTCATATCGCCACAGAGGGAGATTCGCCTACCTCGTATGCAACTCTGCCGCCGTCGGGTGCTTAAACGTTTTCGGGAACACACCGGCTCGCTGACGCTCGCGGCTCAGTAACTCTTTCAGAATCAACGCAACCGTTTCCGAGCCACGCGGCGTCAGCGAGTGTTTTCGGCTAGAATCCCCGAAACGGTTAAGCACCCGCCGCCGTCCCGTGAAACTGCATAGCGGCGCGCATTCTCCAGTGACGGACCGAACATTTCCGGCACTTTCCCTGAACGGTCGCGCCAGGCGAAGCGCGCCTTTAACTGAGGGCTCTCGCGTCCATACAGCAGTACTCCGTTTCCGGCCACGGAAATCGCCGCTTGGCGCGCCGCCCCCACGATCTCGACCGATTCCGCCACGGCCAAGGGATCGCCCGTCACGCGCGGCGGATGCAGTTCCAGTTTTCTCGACAGCAGCCTCCCCGACGATGAATCGTACAGCGTCTGATAATCGGTCTGGAAAACCCGAGTCGCCGGTTTACCATCCAGTGACCCCCGAAACACGCCCGATTTCTCGCTTTGCGCATTCCGAAGAAGAAACAGAACCTCCTTTCCTCCGGGTAGAAACTGTGGAAAGTAAGGCTCGGATTCGCCGCCTTCTTTGTCCAGCCGCGTTACCGTTGACGGACTGCCTGCCGGCAAACAGGATGACGCCGTCCTCATTCCAACTCCCTCCTCGCAGGGGGCCCGCGTCACACAGGGCAACCGGCGCCCCCCCCCGGCCACTTCGAAGCGTTTCAGCTTCCCAGCCGCCACAAAGGCCAGGGATTTGCTGTCCGGAGACCAGAAGGGGGTATCGGCGCCGTCTCATTCGGGGACCGGGCGCGCTGTTAACGATTCCAGTTGGCGTATGTAAAGCTTTCTCCCGCCGTTTTCGCTGATGGCCGCGAAGGCAATCGATTTTCCATTCGGCGCCAGCGCGAAGCCAGCGAATTTTGTGCCGTCCGGCGGGTTCAACTCCAGCGTTACAGTGCTCTCCGCTTGCGGCGATTTCCCCAGCCACGCCATTCCAATCCCCGCCGCCAGTAACACGCTTACCACTGCGACCGCCCACGGCCAAGGGGTGCCAATCGCGACCGCCGCCGAGGCTCCCGGCGAGTAGTTCTCAATCGCAATCCGCGCCTCGCCGATATCCCGCAACCGGCTCTTCAAATTCCGGTCTAAGCATCGCCGCAACAACTCCCGGATCGTTCCCGCCGGCACCACCGTCAAATCAATCTCCGCCCGCAGTACATCCGCCAACGTGTGCGAAACCGTCTACCCGTCGAACAACCGCTTCCCCGCCAGAAGCTCCAACAACACGACGCCGAAAGGCCAGATATCCGCCCGCCGGTCAACCGGCTTCCCCGCCGCCTGCTCCGGCGACATATACCCGGCGGTCCCCAGGATCATCCCCGCCTCGGTCGCACGCATCGACAACGTAGGCGAATCCGGCCCCGCAGCCGATCCCCTCTCCAAGGCCTTCGCCAAACCAAAATCCAAGACTTTAACAACTCCCGAAGCGGTAACCAAAACATTCCCCGGCTTCAAATCCCGATGAATAATCCCCTTCTCATGCGCCACCTCTAAAGCCTCGGCAATCTGCCGCGCCGCCGCCAATGCCTCCGCTAAAGGCAATGGCCCCTGTAGCGTCGAACCCTCCACCAGCTCCATCACAATCGCGTTGCCTTCAAGCCCATAAATCGCTGCAATATTAGCTCGACTTTATCCATTCCTGCCATCGCCCAAAGTGGCTGTTCATAGGCACTCCGCCGGAGCCACTTGAATTTCTCGTAACTGTTCACCATCCTATGGTTGTTGACCTTGAAGAGGGCGGAGGCTGGGGGCTGGCTGGCCTCGGCGATGATTGTAAACTGCGGCGAGTAAGTAGGCGAGCGGGGACCGCTGCTGC
>CAMDKT010000255.1 GCA_945900935.1 Candidatus Sulfopaludibacter sp. SbA3
CACGCCGATTTCGGGGAACCCCGACGACAAATGCAAGCTGTAAATGTTATTTCCGTACGCCTCCTATAGCCGGGAACATTTCTCTCCCCGCCGGGGTCTTAATTGACGAGGACGGACACAATGTTTGAACTATCAGTTCTTGACAACTCGCGCCAGGCGAGGAGTAAGTGGTCGTGGATGGGCTTAGTCATTCAAGCCGGACTGGTAACCGCCATGTTACTCGTTCCAATGGTAAGTCCGGAGTTACTCGGCGTGATGCTGCCTAAGGCGATGATCTATGTGCCGGAAAAACAGATCGCCCCGGTTGAAGTGGAGATCCAGTCGAGCTCCGCGGCGACGGGCGCCGCACAGAACGCCGTCGCCACTGTCCGGCCCAAGGCGCGCGCATTCACCGCGCCGTCCGCCATCCAGCCGGTGGCCCGCATCATCGACGGGGATTCTTTCGCGCCGCCAATTTATGCCCTTGGGCCGTCGTCGGTGGGCGCCGCCAGCCTCCTGCCGCTCGCGCCCGCCGGCAATGCGCTGCCAGTCGCGCCGCCTCCGAAGCCGAAGGACCCGGCCAAACCGCTCCGCGTCGGCGGCCAAGTCCAGGCCGCCAACATTCTCAGCCGTGTCAACCCGCCCTACCCGCCCCTTGCCCGGCAGGCACGCATCTCCGGCACCGTTAAGCTGGAGGGCATTATTGCCAAGGACGGAACCGTCCAACAACTAAAGGTCATCAGCGGGCATCCGCTTTTGGTGAAGGCCGCGGTTGACGCCGTCACACTTTGGCGCTACCGCCCTACTCATTTAAACGGCGATCCCGTCGAAGTCATCGCCCCTATCGAGGTCAATTTCATACTTTCGAATTAGGAATACCTCTCCCGAACCGCCAAACATTCAAAATCGACGCAAGCGGAACCCGCATGTTAGACTAGGATAGAGCAAGCTCAGTCCGGCTTTTGCATTCTCCCCATGGGGTGGCCGGACGTTGACCGACGGCGCGAGCCGGTCGCGGAAAGGAACTTTGGCCAGAGCACACACTACCTTTAAAAAACGGCAGAAAGAGTCTGCCCGTATGGAAAAATCTCAGGATAAGGCCGCCAAGCGGCTGCAAAAGAAAAACGAGGTCTCGGACCGCATTCCAGGCTCCGGCCCGGAAATCGAAACCGAGTCGATTGAGTCCTTCACCCTTCCGCCCGACGAGCGGACGATTTAGCCGCTTGCGCGACGTAACTATCCCGTAGCCCTATGCGCAAATGATAGAATCAAGGCGCGGCTGGTGCCGAATCGCATCGCCTCGCTTTTCTATCATGCTAACTCCGCGTTTCGTTTTTATCGCGTCCGCTCTCTGTCTGCCTATGCTAGTGGCCGCCGCCGAAGCACCCGTTCCGGTACTTCGGCAGTTCTGTTTTCAGTGCCACGGCAAAGCCGCCATGGGCGGCATCAGCCTCGAACAGTTGTCTGCTCAGCCGTCGATTGGCGAGAATTTTCAACAATGGGAGAAAGTCGCCGCGGCGTTGGAACAGAAGCGCATGCCTCCGGCCGCGATGCCGCAGCCGACCGACGCGGAGCGTGGCCGCGTCGTCTCCTGGATTCGAACCAGCCTCAAAGACTACACGGCCAAGAACGCTGGCGACCCTGGCCGCGTCACGGTCCGTCGCCTCACCAGCGGGGAGTACGGCTACGCGGTCAAAGACCTCACCGGCCTCGACTTCCAGTTCGACCGCGATTTCGTCCCCGACTCCGTTGGCGGCGAAGGTTTCACCAATTTCGGCGACGTCCAGTTCTTGGGCGACGCCAATCTCGAGCGATACCTGCATACCGCGAAGTTCATTGCCAACCACGCCGTTATCGGATCCGGCCCCCTTCAGTTCTATGCCGATCCCGGCAAGACCGGCTTCGAACTCTCCGCGCTCAATCGCATCACGAAGATTTACACTACGCACGGTTTTCGGGCTACCGGGGCCGAAGGCGCGCTGCCCTATAACCTGGAAAAATACACCAAGGCATTTTATGCAGGCTGGCGATTTCAGCATCGCAAAGCGCTCGGGGAGCCCAACGCCACAATCGAGTCCATCGGTGCCCGCGAAGGACTCACTCCACGCTTCGTAAATCATATCTGGAAGGTGCTCCACGAGCCCAATCCTTCGTACCCCACCAGCGAGCCGGTCGCGCAATGGCATGCCCTTCCCGGTCCTCAAACCGCGGAAGCCAAGGTCCGCGCCGCCTGCGAGGAAATCCAGAAAACGATCATCAACTGGCCGCGTATTCTGTTCGCCGCCGGAGCTCTGGCCGCGGGCGGCGCCGGCGATGAGCGTAATCTGGTCGTTAGCGCGGAGACGTTGCAAGGCGTTACCAACCACGCCTTCCGGTATCCCTTTTTCTCCCGCCGGGTCATCAAGGAAGCCACCGTCTATCTCAATACGCTTTCTCTCAACCCGCACTCCGTGGACAAGCCAATCGTCCTGATGCAGAACGCCAAAGTGCGTTTTCGCAAGGCCGATCGCAGCGCCGGGGACGAAATACCGCTCTTCGACGCCATCGACGAGGCATCGCGAAAACTACTCACGCGCACCGCCGACGGCACGGGCTTTACCGTTCCCGGCAATGCCGTCCTCCCACTAAGGGTTGTGTTCCCTCCCGGCGTGGCCGGCATCAGTTTTCAAATGGACGCCCAACTCTTGAATCAGGGCTCCGGGGACGCAGTCATCCGCTGCACGATTTCGAATGAAGAAGATGTCTCCAAAGGCCGCCCCGCTTGGGCCATCCTCGCCGATCCTAAAGCGCCCGGCTTCATCGCCTGGCGGGACAACGTCCTGAAATTCGTCGCCGTCCTCCCCCAGAACTCCCAGTCCGAAGCCAATCCGTCCGACCGCGATCCCATTCCGAATGACTTCGACAATACCTACGGCCTGCCGGAGCGCAACGCCTTTCACACACAGTTGAAGTACTACCGCAACGACAGCTTCCTCAGAGATAACATCCTCGACGACAAGACGCGCACTGAGCTGAACACCGACTGGAACGACTTGCTGGCGTCCTTCGAATACCACGAGCTGTTCATCAAGTTCCTGGCTGAGAACAAAAAGCCGCAGGCCCGGATCGATGCGCTCCAAGCCGAAAACGCCGCTGTCGAACAGGCCGTCCTATCCGCGCAGCCCGGTCACATCGACGACTGCCTGAAGCTCGCCGCGCAGGCCTGGCGCAGGCCGCTGACGCCTCAGGAGAAAGACCGCCTACGCCGGTTCTACACCCAGTCCCGCGAAACGGCCAAGCTCAATCACACCGACGCCATTCGAGCCCTCATCGCCCGCGTCCTGGTCGCTCCCGCGTTCCTATATCGGCTCGAACAACCGAGCCAGACCAGTAGGCGCGCCGCGCTCACCGGTTGGGAACTGGCGAATCGGCTCAGCTTCTTCCTCTGGTCGTCGGTACCTGATGCCGAGCTTCGCCGCGCCGCCGAAAAGGGCGAGCTTGCCGACCCGCAACAACTCGCCCGCCAAACCAAGCGCATGCTCGCCGATCCCAAGGCGCGCCGCATGGCCACTGAATTCTTCGGCCAATGGCTCGGCTTCTACCGATTCGATCAGTTCAACGGTGCCGACACCAGCCGCTTCCCCGAGTTCACCGATGACCTAAAATCCGCGATGTACGATGAGGCCGTGTCATTCTTCGAGCACATCGTGCGCCAGGATCGACCGGTCAGCGAGATCCTCCAAGCCGACTACACTTTCGTCAATCCGCTTCTGGCCAAACACTACGGCATCAAACAGGAGTTGAAGGGCGACACGCAGAAGGTCGACGGCGTCAACAGCGTTCACCGCGGCGGTCTGCTTCGCATGGGCGCCGTGTTGACGGCCACATCCGCGCCGCTTCGCACCAGTCCAGTCAAGCGCGGCGATTGGGTTCTCCGTCGGCTCCTCGGCACTCCGACTCCGCCGCCACCGCCCAATATTCCTCCCATCGCCGCCGACGACAAAGGCACCGACGGCCTTACCATCAAAGCCCGCCTGATAGCTCACCAAAAGAATGCGGCGTGCGCGGCCTGCCACTCCAAAATTGACCCGCTTGGCTTCCCCTTCGAGCGATTTGACGCCGTTGGTAAACTTCGCTCGGCGTACGCCGATGGAACGCCGGTCGAAGACTCGACAACCACCGCTGATAAGAAAGAAATCGCCGGTGTCGAAGGCCTCGTGCAATATCTGAAATCGCAGGAGCCGCAAGTCCTTCGGAATATGTCCCACAAGCTGATCGGCTTCGCTCTCGGCCGGACTGTCCTCGCCTCCGATCAGCCCTTGGTCGACCGCATTATACAAGCCGGCGGTCAAGCCACCTTCTCCCAACTGGCCGCCGAAATCGTCAACAGCCCGCAGTTCCGCTACCGCCGCGGCCAGGAACCAGCCGCTCTCGCCAAGGATACAAAACGATGAAGACCAATCACTCCCGCCGCAATTTCTTGCGCGGCACCGGCGTCGCCCTCGCCCTGCCTTGGATGGAATCGCTGTCCGCGGCGGCTTCCAACAAGCCCCCCGTCCGCTTCGCCCTGGTCTACTTCTCCAACGGCGTTGAGCCTATTCACTGGTGGGCCAAAGGTCAGGGCGCGCAAATGGAACTTGGCCCCGCGCTTCAGCCTATGATGCCGTTCCGTGAGGACATGAACTTCCTCCGCGGTCTCTACAACCAGCAGGCGTTCATTTCGACCAGCCCCCACCTCGGCCGCATGCCCAACATGCTCTCCGCCGCCAAGGTCAGCCTCGACCCCGCCGACATCCGCGTCGGCACTACGTTCGACCAGGTTCTCGCCCGCGAGATCGGCTCCCAGACCGCCGTCCCCAGCCTCGCCCTCGGCATCGAGCCTAACGAGTTGCGCCTCGAAGACGGTCTGTCCATGATCTATGGGAGCTGTATTTCCTGGGCCTCGCCCACCAAACCGGCTACTAAGGAAATCTACCCCGCGCGCACGTTCGATCAGCTTGTCGGCGACGGCTCCGGTCGCCAGCTCGACAAGACGATCCTCGATTCCGTCCTCGAAGATTCGCACTCCCTGCAGTCCAAAATCAGCCGGGGCGATCGAGTCAAACTCGACGAATATCTCGAGTCCATCCGTGACATCGAAAAGCGTATCGAGCGAGCCGGCAAGGAGGAGCGCATCGAAGGCTGGAAGCCGACCCTTGCCAAGCCCAACATGCCGCGCCCGGCGGATACACTGCCGCAAAACGTCCCGGATCACATGAAGCTGATGTTGGATCTGATCGTCCTTGCTTTCCAGATGGACAAGACCCGCATCGTCACGCTGATGCTCAATAACGACCTCTCGCAGATGAACTTCCGCTTCCTGGAAGGCGTGAAGGGGGCGCTGCATCTTGACCTGACTCATAACGGGAAAGCCGCCGCCACCGAAGCCATGTACCTGAAGACGAACCAATTTCACATGGAACAGTTCGCCTATCTGGCGGGCCGTTTGAAGGCGATTGACGAGGGCGGACAGTCGCTTCTCGATAGTTCCATGCTGCTGGGCGGATCGAACCTCTTCGACGGCGACACGCACGGCGCCGACCAGATGCCGCTGGTGCTGGCCGGCAAGGCTGGCGGCGCGCTCAAAACAGGCCGCAATCTCGACTATCTGGAGCGCGGCAATGAGAATCGCCGCGCCGCCAGTTTGTACTTGTCGATCATGGACCGGATGGGCGTCAAGCTCGACCGTTTCGGCGACGCCGATCAGCGCCTAGCCGATCTGTAGCTACCAATCCACTACCGAACCATCGTCCTCATCGATCGCCAAACGATACGGCCGCGGTTCACCGACCTGCGCCATCAGCTTGTTTTCATCGAGCGTGATTCCCAAGCCCGGTTCGGTCAGCAGCTGGCGGTAGCCGTTCACCAGCGGCGGCAGCGGCTTCGCCAGCAAATCGGAATGCTCATTGTCGCCCCGTTCCTGAATCAGGAAGTTCGGGATCGACGCGGCCAGTTGCAGACTCGCGGCCAGCGAACACGGCCCCTGCGGATTATGCGGTGCCAGCGGCGTATAGTATGCCTCGGCCATGCCCGCGATGATCTTCAACTCCGTGATCCCGCCCGCGTAGCAAACATCCGGCTGCAGGATCGTCGCCGCGCGCTTTTCCAAAATGTCCTTGAAGCCCCACTTCGTAAAAATTCGCTCACCCGTCGCAATCGGAATATGCGTTTTGCGAGCCATCTCCGCCATTACGTCCATGTTCAGGGCTTGCGCGATCTCCTCATAGAACCAAGGGTTGAACGGCTCCAGCGCGTGAATCAACCGCATCGCCGTCGGGGGCTGCACCATGCCGTGGAACTCCACGCCGATGTCGACGCCGTTGCCGAGCTTCTCGCGCAACGCCTTGAACCGCTCCACGACCTCGTCCACGAACATCTGCCCTTCGTTGTATTTGAAGGGATTGCGCTTGGTCCCGCGCACGCCAACCTTGATCGCGTTGACGCCCGTTTTGTCGTTCACTTGTCCGTAAACGCGCACCTTGTCGCGCGTCGGCCCGCCCAGCAGGCGGTGTACGGGCACACCGAACACTTTCCCGGTGATATCCCACAACGCCTGATCGATGCCGCTGGAAATGGCGGTCTTGATCGGCCCCCCGCGATAGAAAGCCCCGCGGTGAATCGCCTGCCAGTGGTAGGTCACCCGCGTCGGGTCCTGGCCAATCAGATAATGGCCCACTTCCAACGCGCCAGCCGCGCAAGCCTTCGCGTCGTCCTTCAACATTTCGCCCCATCCGGTGATCCCGGCGTCTGTCGAAATCTTGACAAACACCCAGGAATTCTTCAGCACGAAGGACTCGATCTTCGTCACCTTGATCTTGTCTTTCGGACCCACCGCGGCGGCATCGGTCCGCAACGATCCAAAGGTTGATTCAATTCCTAAAATACCTGCCGTGCCGATCGCGCCGCGTAGCAGCGAGCGCCTGTCCATCTGTTTATCCATCATGTAAATTCTCCTTAAAACTGTAAGCGCAACTGAACCTGGTAAAACCGGTTGATCGAAGACGTCTGGCTGGTTATCCGCCCAAAATTCGTCGAATTCGGCGACAAGTCCGGAGGGCTCATCTGCGAGCGATTTTGCAGATTTATCGCATCCGCGCGGAACTGCATACGCAGCCGTTCCACCACTTTGAACTCACGCAGCAGGTTTCCGTTCCAATTGCTCAAACCGTCGGCTCGCAGTCCGTTGAAGAACCGGGGAAAGATTCGGGCATGGAATGCCGCAGGAAAATTGATGGCGGTCCGCTCAAATGGCACGGCCGTGTTGAACCACTGGTTGAGCGTTTTATTCTCCAAACTCGCGTCGGATTCAAACTTGGTTGGATCCCCGTTGTAGATCAGGTTGCCCCAAGTCAGCAGCGGTCCCGGCTGGAACTCGTAAGTCACCGCCGTCTGCCATCCGCCCAGTACGTGATTCAAGACCCCCGACTGGAAGTACGTCCGCCCCTTCCCGAATGGAAGTTCATAGATCGCCGTGGCCGTGATCCGGTGCGGCCGCGCCGTATCGCTGGGCCAGAAGATTGTGGGCGCGGCATTGAACTCGTTTTCGTAGATAGTTTTGTTGTTCTGAAACATCCGGGTATAGGATGCGTTCAAATTGAACCCCTTCGACATTCGCCGCTGGAAGTTGAATTCAAACGCATGCGTCCGCGCCTGGCCGGACGGCACAGAATTATTGTTCAGTCCGCTCATGTGGACGTTCGGCCGCAATAGCGCGTTCTTGGCGATTGTCGGACTGGTGAACCGCCCCAGCGTCGACAGATTCTGATAAAGCACCGGATTCGACGTTCGAAGCTCGGTGAAATTACGCAACAAAAACGGATTCGGGACCTGCCGGTTCAGTTCATTCGCAATCGTGTTGTTTCGTAGATTCCCCGTTGCCCAGTAGCTCTCCGGCAAAGCATCCTCCCGCTGGGTGAGCAGGATCCGGTCCGACCATTGGCCCCAATAGGAGGCCTCCACCATCATGTGTGTCGATAGCTCTCGCTGCATCCCCACGCGCCACCGCTGCACGCGCGGATGCCGCCGGTTGTAATCGGTGTACGTCCACCCCTGTCCCACGCGCGCCATTGCGCCCAGCGCGTCCTTCAACGGCGCATCGAAGCGCGTCCCATCCGCCCGAACGGGGAACGGATCCC
>CAMDKT010000256.1 GCA_945900935.1 Candidatus Sulfopaludibacter sp. SbA3
GCCTTTAATCTTCGTCATGTTCTGATCGATGTTGTAAATCTGAACGATGGAGTTGCGGCGATTGGCGGCGGTGACATATTCCATGCCGACCCCGGTCCCCGTGATGTTTGGAAAGCCGAATTCGTTGAACGGATTCGGCAGACCAAGGATGTCGGCGTACTTTTTGTCGTCGCCGACGTTGATGAAATTCAAGTCCTCCGAGCCGACGTTGAAGAGCGTCTCGGAGAAAAATGACGGAGAAAATGTGTGCGTCCAGGAGACGACGGCGGAATGATCGCGAATGGGACGAAAGGTGCCGTTGGCGGAGAAGTCGAGCGTGGTTGGCGAGTTGTTGTTGCCCGATTGCGCGTAGCTGTCGCGAACACCATAGGAGTAGCGGGCGAAGATCTGGTCTTTATCGGAGAGGCGGTGATCGAAGCGATTCGTCATGGTCCATTCGAGACGATTGTTCGGCGCCTGATAAAAATAATTGTTGGCCACGAGGGGATTGGCGCCGGGATCATTGGGCGCTGGCGTGACGGAATAAAGGTATTTCGCCAGCGGACTTTGGCGGTTCATCGGAATGCGATTGCCATTGTAAGGAAGGCGTCGCCAATCCGCGCCGGTTGTCCATGGGTCATAGAGAGTGAATCGCCGTCCGGCGCTGTCGGCCAAGCCGGAGAAGTCGCCCTCGCGCATCGCCATCGTCGGGACGGCGGCGCTTTTCGTGGAGGCGCTCAAACTACGAAAGTCTTCGTAGGAAGAGAAGAAAAACGTCTTGTTTTTGCCGTTGTAGATTTTGGGGATGATGACGGGTCCGCCGGCGGAGCCACCGAATTCATTGCGGACCAGATGCGGCGGGCGGGTCCAACGATCCTCGCGGCGGCGCGCGACGCCGAAGCCGAGATTGTTGTTGCGCGCGATTTCGAGGAGGGATCCGTGGAATTGATTTGTGCCGCCGCGAGTGGTGACGATCACCGTGCCAGGGCGATTCATCTTGGCTGAGGAGCCGTTGGTTTCAACGCGGAACTCCTCGATCGTGTCCATTCCGGGAGGCCGGCCGGACAGTTCTCCGGTGTCCCGATTGGACATCACAGCGCCATCCTGCAAAAACTCAACGCCCCACCGCAAACCCCAGACACGCGGCGAAGCTGATGCGCCGTCCATTCCGGGCGTGGTCTGTGTCACCAGCGTTTGGAACATGCGTCCGCTGATCGGGAGTTGGTCGATGCGTTCGCGATCGGTAACCGAAGCCAAAGTCGCCGAGGTTGTCGTTACGAGCGGCGCAGCGCTGGCCTGCACGGTCACTTCTGTCGTCGTATTGCCGACTCTCAACACTGCGTCGACAACGGCGGTGTCGCCCGATTGCAGCAGGAATTCGCCTTTGAATGTTTCCATGCCGGGAGTTTCAACGCGAATCGCGTAGGGTCCAATTTGGACCGCGGGGAAAATATAAATGCCGACTTCGTTGGTGACGGTCTTGAAGTCGCGCGCCGTTCTTGTATGCGTTGCCACAACCGCGGCCCCGGGCACAACCGCGCCCGATGCGTCTTTCACGGTCCCCTGAATTTTGCCAACACCGGTTTGCGCGGTGACGGACTGAACGATTGCGAGAGTGAGTAGAAGCGTTAACCCCAGGCGATTCATGCGGAGACTGTACCACTTCGCGCCGGAAATTGTGAGTGAAGCGCTTACTGACGACGTCGGATAACTAATTGGAAATACAATCGCCAAAGCTGGCCGAATGTCGTGACAAGCGATTTAACGCGGAAGAACTGAGAGCGACCGTGATGACGCGGGTAATGCGAGACGGGCACTTCGACAACGCGCATCCCGCTGCCTTCGAGTTTCTTTACAAGCTCCACGCAGATGGTGCCGCTGGATGAACAGAGGTTGGCGCGTTCGACGAGGGAGCGCCGGATGAGCCGAAAATCGCAATCGATGTCGCGAAGTTTGACGCCGAACAATAAGCGGGCGAACTGATTGTAGACGGCCCCGATCGCGATGCGGTGCCATGGATCCTGGCGCCGTATTTTATAGCCGTTGATGAGCCCGACGTCGGGCCAGACGGCATCAAGGAGTGACGGGAGTTCGCCCACATCGTACTGTCCATCGCCATCGGTGTAGAAGACGAACTCTTTGGTGGCCGCCGCGAACCCGGTGCGAAGGGCTCCGCCATACCCGCGATTTTCCGGATGCGTGATGATGCGCAGGCGCGAACCATGCGTCCTGCTTAAGTCTTCCAGCACCGCGCCCGTATTATCGGCACTGCCGTCGTTGACGACGATCACTTCAAAGTCCCTCGCGTGTTGATAGAGAACGGCGAAAGTTTTTTCGATTAAATCGGGGAGGGAAGGGGCATCGTTATATGCCGGAAAAAAGACACTCAATCCGTAAGGAAACAGATGGTTGGAGACACGGGTGGCCGTTCGCAAAGGCGTGGCGGTTTCGAGCATGAAAGCAACTTTAGCCGAGCCAGGCGCGCGCTGTCGATACGGTAATTCCTGTATCCGTTAGGAAACAATGCCGCGGCGAACGGCGCTCAGCACCAATTCCGCGGCGCTGTGGATCTCCAATTTTTCCATAATGCGCGAACGGTGCGTTTCCACGGTATGAAGGCTAAGGTTGAGTTGAGCGGCGATTTCTTTATTGCTGTTGCCTTCGGCGAGGAGTTGATAGACGTGGCGCTCCCGCTCGGTCAGCCGGTCAAAGCGATCATCGGGAGGATCGGCTTCGTTGCTATTGGCGGGGTCGCGGCGCTGAACAAAGCGTCGTACTTCCGGGCTGAAAAATCGCGCGCCGCTGCGAACGGCGGAAACGTCTTCGATCAACTCCTGTTCCACGCAGTCCTTCAAAACGTAGCCTCTGGCGCCTTCGCGAACGGCCCGCAAAACATACCGTTCATCGGCGTGCATGCTGAGCATGAGGACGGAAAGGGAAGGCAGCAAGCGACGTAATTGGGTGAGCGCTTCCAAGCCGTTGAGGCCTTTCATGCCGACATCGAGAAGGACGAGATCGGGCTGATGCTCCTTCGCCATGTCGATGGCTTCGGTGCCGGAACCGGCCTCGGCTACGACGCGCAGATCGGGCTGACTTTCCAGAATGCGGCGAACGCCCTGGCGCACCAGTGCGTGGTCATCGGCCAGCAGAATGCGGCAAGTCATTAGCCGCGCTCCGCAAAGACGGCGTCTTCGACGGGCAGCATCAGCGCCACACGCGTCCCTGCGCCGGGACGAGCATCGACCGTAAGCGCGCCGCCAAGCTTCGCGGCCCGTTCCTTCATGCCGAGAATCCCGGTGCCGCGTGACGGCAGGCCCCGCCGGTCCAGCGTAAAGCCGCGCCCGTCGTCCTGAATTTCCAATGAGACGCGGCCGTCGTCGTGGCGAAGGATAACGCGAATCGCGGTGGCTTGTGCATATTTCTCACAGTTATTCAGTGTTTCCTGCGCGATGCGGAAAACGCAAGTCTTGACCGGATCGGACAGTTGCTCCCCGATATCGGCCCCATCAAATTCAAATCGAATGCCGCTGCGGGCGGAGAAACTCTCCAATTGCCACTGCAGCGCTGGACCGAGGCCCAAATCATCCAGCAGAGATGGGCGAAGCATCAGGGAGATGTCGCGCACGATTTGAACGGTCTTTTCCGCGAGTTCGCGAGCCCGCCGCAGACGTTCCCTGGAGGCCGATTCGGGGACCATCGAAATGACATGAGAGAGCTCCATGCGAAGGGCGGTCAGGGTCTGCCCAACCTCATCGTGAAGCTCCTGGGAAAGCGTGCGCCGCTCCAACTCCTGCGTCTCCAGCAGACGTGACGACAAATTCTCCAACTCTTGATTGGCGAGTGAAATGGCCTCGAAGTGGCGCTGGCGTTCCCGCTCCAGACGCGTTGCGTAGCGGACGCTGGCGAGGGCGACAAGGACCCCGAAAAAGATCGCGGCACCGAGCAGATACAGCAGGGTTCGCGCGGCGGACGCCCGTTCGGCGTCGTAACGGGATTGCGCGGCGACCAGTTCCTGGCGGACGGACGCGCGGAAGTCTTCAAACATCGCCAGAAGCTCGAGACGGCGAGGGATCAGAACGTCCTCGATGAAGACAGCCGCCGGAGGAATTCCTTCCGCCGGCGGCGATTCCAGTTGACGCAGTTCCATCAGGAACTCGTCAAAGCTCACTTCAATTTTCAGTTCCGAGAGCTTCGCGGGAGCGGAGTCGCGCAAGACGACGAGCGATTGCATTCCACTGCGCTCCAACTCGGCCACTTGGGCGGCGAAAATCGCGCGCCCGGCGGGATTGCGGTTCAGGAAAAAATCGCGCGAATAGATGCCGCCCAGCCACACGGTACGCCGGATGGCCGTAATCGCGTCATCCTGGCTGATGAAATGGCGGTACGCCAAACCCTGCTGCTCGTCGCCCGCCCCCTGCAATCGCGATGCCTCGAACGCGGAGAAGACCAGCAATGCCAGGATCACAGCGAAGCCGCCGCCGAGAACCTGTGTGCTGGTGATTCTTTTCATGCCGCGACTAACAGCGTACACCCAGTACACTCCAGTCCGGCTATACAGAAATCGCCGTATTGCGCGAGAGGGGCTCCCTGGTGTGTACTAGTTGCAATCGTGACCGGGGAAATTCAAATAGCAGCGCCTCTGCCGGCGGCGGAGCGGAAGGCCTCCGCCTGTCCATCATCCGCCTATAAAACGTCAGGCCTACTCCTTGCGGGTCTCGCGATATTGGCAACGCTCCCCTACGTGCCTGTCTTCGTGCAGCCGTTTCTCTCGGACGACTACGTTCAGCTCGATCTAGGCCGGAAGTACGGCCCCGTGTCTGCGTGGGGGAGCCTCTTCGCCGATCCGCTTTACCGCTGCCGGGCGACATCCATCGTAATGACGCACTGGACCGAGCAGTGGTTCGGGACCAAGCCATTGCCCTTTTATACGACGAGCGTGCTGCTGCATATTCTGAACACCTGGCTGCTGCTGATAACCGCGCGCCGACTGGGACTCGGCGTCGTTCGATCCTATATCGCGAGCGCCTTCTTCGCCGTGTACCTGGGCCACCAGGAAGCGGTGATGTGGTACGCGGCGTTGCCGGAGTTGCTGCTGTTTTTCTTCTGCGGATGTTTTCTGCTGAGTTGGAACAGCTATCTACGGGGCCGGTCAAACGCGCAGTTCGCGTTGGCGATCCTGTGGTTTGTCTTGGCGCTGCTGTCCAAAGAAGCCGGCGTCGTGCTGGTTCCGATTGCCGCGGCAATGGCCTATCAACGTGATCGCAGCCTATGGCGAATCGCGCCGCTGGCGTGCATCGCCGCAATTTACACGGTGTTGATTTTCATGGCCAAGAGCGATCATCTACATCTGAACGACGGCACATTTTCGCTGCGGGCGCCGTTTGTGCTCACATGGGCGAGAAGCATCGGTCGCATGTTTTGGATCTGGGGATTGTTGGCGGTTTTGGCCATTGCGTTTTGGCGGCGGCGCGCGTGGCGATCCCTGGTTCCAGCGGCGATATGGATGGGAGTGGCGATGCTGCCATTCTCATTTCTACTCTATATGCCGGTGGTGCCGAGCCGGCACACCTATCTCGCCAGCGCGGGCATCGGCTTCTTCGTTGCCACCGGATTATTGGTTACGCGAGCGAAATTCCGCACGCATCGATGGGTGATGCCGGTGTTGCTTGTAACGATACTCACGCACCATTCGGGCTATATTCTGATTAAGAAACGCCAGCAATTTCTGGATCGCGCGGTAGCCACCGAAGACCTTTTGCGCATTGCCCGCGGCACCAAAGGGCCGATCTACATCACCTGTTTTCCTTACGCGCGCGAAGTGGCGGAGAGCGCAATTGAGATCGTATTGTCGCAGCCAGCAACCCGGCTCGCTTGGGACACAGCGCCGCCGCCCGGCGTGATTACCTATTGCGCCAAGGATCCGTGATACGATTTGGCCGAATGCCTATTACACGCCGCGATCTGCTGAAATCGCTCCCGCTGTTCCCCTCGCTGGCGCTAGCCGCCGCTCCCATCCAAGGGAAAGTGAAGATCACCGCCATACACGCGATGGCCATTCAGAACATCGCCGGCAACTGCCTGATCCGCATCGACACCGACGCGGGCATCTCCGGCTATGGCGAAGCCGGCTCCACCGGGCCTATGGCGCGCGCGCGCATCGCCACCATGGCACCGCATATTCTGGGTAAAGATCCGCTGGCGATTGAAGTGCATTTCCACAATTTGACGACGCTGATGCACACCTATATGGCGCACATTCCGACGATTAGCGGCATCGACATGGCGCTGTGGGACCTCGCTGGAAAGCTGCTGGGCAAACCGGTCAATGTGCTGCTGGGCGGGCCATTCCGCGACGCGATTCCAATGTATTCGCACGGCTCGGCTGGGTTGAACATGCTCGACAAAGGTTCGTGCCGGGAATGGGCAGGGCAGATCAAGGCGGCGACGGAGGGGTTCAATACGTTCAAGATCAATATTGACAAGACCCTCGGCGTGCCGTCGGCGCGTTACACGGAAACGCTCACCAGCCAGCAGTTACGCAACGTGGGAAAGGCGTACATGAACGTGCGCGAGGCGGTGGGCGATGATATCGACATCGCCGTACACTGCCACAATGAGCCCGATACGCCCAGCGCCATCGGCATCGCCAAAGCCGTTGAGCCGATGAACCCGTTGTTCCTGGAAGACCCTATCAACGTGCCGCATCATGAAGGCTGGATGGCGCTACGCCGATCGACGCGCATCCCGATCCTGACCGGTGAAAAGCTGGAAATGGTGCGCGGATTCAAGCCATTTATCGACGCCCAATCCTGCGACATTATTCACCCGGATCTGGCGTTTTGCGGCGGGATCACCGGCGCGCGCAAGATCGCCGACTACGCCTATCAGACGCGCACGCCGGTGGCGCTGCACAATGTCGGATCGATTATTTTGACTTACGCCAGCGCGCATTTCGGCAGCGCGATTCACAACTTCTACCGCAGCGAAAGCGCGATGGGACGGCCCACCCGCCACGTCGAGAAAATGGTGAAGGGCGGCGCGCCCGCCGTGCAGAACAGTCAATTGACTGTTCCCACAACGCCCGGGCTTGGGCTGGATCTTGACTTCGATTATCTGAAAAGCCAGTTGGTCCCGGGCGAGCCGTGGTGGAGTTGAATTAACGAGCCGCGAGTTGCCCCAGCACGAACGGCAGGATGCCGCCGTGCCGGTAGTACTCCACTTCCATCGGCGTATCGATTCGCACTTTCGCGTCAAAACTTTTCTTCGAGCCATCGGCCGCCGTGGCCGTGACCGTCGCGATTTTATTGCCGAAGACGGCATCCTTCACTCCGGTGATCGAAATCTCTTCGAGCCCCGTCAAACCTAGCGAATCCTTCGTCGCGCCGTCAATGAATTCAAGCGGCAGCACGCCCATGCCAACCAGATTCGAACGGTGGATGCGCTCGAAGCTCTCCGCGATCACCGCGCGCACCCCGAGCAGCGCCACGCCCTTGGCGGCCCAGTCCCGAGATGAGCCCGAGCCGTACTCCTTGCCGGCAATAATCAGCAGCGGCGTGCCTGCGGCCTGATACTGCATCGACGCGTCGTAAATCCACATCTTTTCGCCCGAGGGAACATGCACCGTCCATGTGCCTTCGGTGCCAGGCACCATTGCATTTTTCAAGCGAATATTCGCCAGCGTGCCGCGCACCATCACTTCATGATTGCCGCGGCGCGCGCCGTAGCTATTGAAATCTTTCGCGGAAACACCCAGGTCCATCAGGTACTTTCCGGCCGGAGAATCCTTCGCAATGTTGCCCGCTGGAGAAATGTGATCGGTTGTCACCGAGTCGCCCAGCGTCGCCAGCACGCGCAGATTCACGATGTCGGCGATTGAGGTTTCCGGATCAACGGGATTGTCGAAATACGGGGGCTTTTTGATGTACGTAGAGTCGTCGTCCCAGGCGTATTGATCGGACTTCACCGCGGTGATCCCGGCCCAGTTGGCGTCCCCTTTGAAGACGTCGGCGTACTGGCGCGCGAACTGGTCGCGCCGCACGCTGGTTTTCAGCGTCGCGGCGATCTCGGCGTTGGTCGGCCAGATGTCGCGCAGATACACTTCATTGCCATCGGTCCCGGTGCCGAGCGAATCGGTTTGCAG
>CAMDKT010000257.1 GCA_945900935.1 Candidatus Sulfopaludibacter sp. SbA3
CCTCCGGCGTCACCTTGATGTTGGCCGGGCTTCAAGTCCCGATGAATCACGCCCTGCTCATGCGCGTACTCCATCGCCGCCACAATCTGCTTGGCGTAGGCGATGACATCGTCAACCGCCAAAGGCCCCTTAGCGATGTGATCGGCCAGCGTCGGCCCTTCGATCAAGGCCAGCACCAGCGCCCAGTCCCGCCCCGCCTGCGCAATGCCATAAATCTGACCGATGTTGGGATGGTCAAGCGAAGCCAGCAGTTCCGCCTCCCGCTGGAATCGCGCCAGCCGGTCCGGGTCCGAAGCGAAGACGGAAGGCAGCACCTTCAAGGCGACGTCTCGCTTTAACTGCATGTCGCGCGCGCGATACACCTCGCCCATGCCGCCTGTACCCACCAGGGACAGCACTTCATAGTGACCGAGTTGATCGCCTGCCTTTAGCGCCATGCGAACAATTCTACACGGTGCCGTGTTCCTGAAAAATCCGATGCCGGAATTATCTGAACCTCGCGACGACAAGCCGAGCCGTCCGAGCGCGCAACAAAAATTGCAGAGATCTCTTTGGCCGGATGACCGTCGAGTCCTTCGCCACGAAATGTCCGGCAGCAGAGGCGTTACCATGGAGCAAGTCTGCCAATGAGCAATCTATTCGATTCTTTCCGCATCGGCCGGTTCCGGGGATTCAGAGACGTCGAATTCTCCGAATGCGGTTCAACCAATCTCTTGATCGGCGCGAACAACTCCGGAAAGTCAACTGTACTTGAAGCGCTCGCCATTTACTGTCGCCCGTTCGACAAACGGGAGTGGTTGGCGGTCCTGGAACGAAGGGAAGCTCGGAGCGGTCGCGGCGCTCGTATCGACGATCTTTATTGGCTCTTTCCGCGGGAGGCTGTCCTACGCGCAGATGCCCTCCTCCCTGCTATCTCACTCGCGGCAACCGGACTAACTCCTGTCGAAAGCTTAGAAGCGCGCGCTGAACGCGCAAGCCGTCTTCGAACCCTCCAGATTGAAATCGGTGAGGGAGAGTTTGAGGACAATGGCCAATTTGAGGAGACCGGTGTTGACATCAACGTTGCTGCCACTGCCTCCAGATTCTCATCCATGCCTTATAGAGAGACCTTGGATTTCTGGCCGGACGGAAACTTCACGAACACTGAGGCGTCCCCAACCTATCGCGAAGTTCGCTCCCTCACGCCCTTCTCCCACCGCATTGAGCCCTTACAGTTGAAAAGGCTCACGCAAGCCGGAACGGAAGGCTGGAAACCCGAAGTACTCAAGCTCCTCGGCGACATCGATCCCGCCATTCTCGACCTCGAGATCCTCACCCCCGACGGCGTTTCCCCCTCTCTCCACGTGAACTACGCAGGTCTCGGGCTTGCCCCCATCTCCGTCCTCGGCGACGGTCTCCGCCGTGTCGTCAGTATCGCCCTGGCCGTCGCCAATCTGAAAAACGGACTCCTCCTCATCGACGAAATCGAGAGCGCCATCCACGTCTCCGCTCTCGAAACCGTTTTCAACTGGCTCACCGGCGCGTGCCGGCGAAATAACGTGCAGCTCTTCGCGACGACACACAGTCTGGAGGCCCTCGACGCCCTCCTGCCCACAGCAGGCGGCGAAATGGCTTGCTTTCGCCTAAATCGCCCGAATCATCCTAAACGTGTCGAACGGTTCGCCCCCGATCTCCTGCGCCGTCTTCGATTTAACCGCGGCCTCGACGTCAGGCAGGCCCCGTGATCTTCACTTACCTCCTTGTCGAAGGCACTCATGATGCTGCCTTCGCCGGCAGGATTCTTCGCCACGCCGGCCTCAATCCAATCCGTTTAGCCGAACAAGTCGATGCCTTTTGGAGCCCACTCATCAAATTGCCCTTCCCGCATAGGGGTGATCTGCTAAAACGGATGCCCGTACCGTACTTCTACCAGAACAATGACGTTTCCGTCGCGATCCATGTGGTCGGTGGCGATGGTTCCTTTGCCGATACGTTACAAGAGTCGTTGGCTGTCCTCCCGATCACCCGTCTTGCCGCCGTCGGGATCCTGCTGGACGCGGATTCCGAAAAGGCGCCGTCAGTCCGTTTCGACGAATTGAGAGCAACACTATTAGCGTACATTCCTGTCTGGCCTAACCAGCCAGGCGCGGTCGCGGAGGGCCCACTCCGAACCGGCGTTTTCGTCCTCCCCGACAACACGTCGCATGGCACTCTCGAAGACCTCCTCCTCGAATCCGCGGCTCTCTCATGGCCCGAAACTCTTCCGCTCGCCAGGGATTTCGTTGCGAATGCCCAGGCCACCCTAACCGGTGCGGACCTCCGCGAACTTCGTAGACCGGCAGGCGTTAAAAAAGCTACCGTCGCCTGTATCGGTACCCTCCTCCGCCCAGGCAAATCCATCCAAGCCTCAATCGACGACAATGGCTGGTTAGCTATTCACTCACCCCGTCAACAGAATCTCCAGACTTTCCTCAACCGGCTCATCGGCCGCTAACCGGGTCAATCCCACATGCGCCTCCTTTTACTCCTCCTCCGAACGCCTCTTCAAAACCAATCTCGCCAATGCCGCCAAAGACCCCCCCAGACTTCGCCGGTCACTTCAATTACGCCATCTGGGGCTTCGGTTCCAATTACGCCGCCGGCGCCATCATCGACATCCACACCGGCATCGTCTACCCGCCGCCCGGCAAGTCTGGCAACGAATCCGGTTGGGATCGATGGATTTTCACCCTCGGTATCGTCGAGGGCAATCCTCCAAAACCACAAGACGGTTCTCAACGCCGCCCGCTACAGCGGCAGAACCACCGCTCTCGCGCTCCGCGCGCTTTTTGAGAGCGCCCGGAACCCGGCCAGGGAAATCGCCTGCCTCAGTTCCCACGAAGCCCTCATGAACAGAGTCGGGGAACCTCGCCGCCATCGGCCGCGTTGATCGCCATTGCTGACGCCGCCGAAATCAAAGGCCGCCGCCGAATCAAGCTGCGACACCGTTGGGGACGGCGAAGAACCGCCGCCTCTCCGCCTTCTACCCCTCACCCAGCAGCCGATACAGCGTCGATCGCGTCACGCCCAATACCTTCGCGGCCTTGCTCTTGTTCCCGTCGAAATGCTCCAGAATCGCACGCGCGTGCCGTTGATTGAGTAACTCCAGACTGAGTAACTCAACCCCGGCGGGCGGCGTAGTTACTAACGCCGAACCCGCCTGCCGCTGGAAAAATGGCGGAAGATCCTGCTCATCCACGAACTCGCCATAGGCCATCATACAGGCCGATCCGATCGCATTTTCCAGTTCGCGGACGTTGCCCGGCCAATCATGCCGCGCCAGCAGCGCCTGCGCCCGCGGCGTCATGCCGGAAAGCTTCTTCCCGTAATCGGCGGCAAAATGCGCCACAAAATGCCGCACCAGAAACGGAAAGTCTTCCATTCGCTCCGCCAATCCCGGTACGAAGATCTCCACCATGCTCAGCCGGTAGTACAGGTCCTCGCGAAACGCTCCCGTACGCATCATCGCTTCCAGCGGACGGTTCGTCGCCGCCACCACGCGGACGCTGACTTTTTTGGTCACCGTCGAGCCGACCGGCTTGATTTCCTGCTGCTGTATCGCCCGCAGCAGCTTACTCTGCATCGTTGGCGGCAGGTCGCCCAGCTCATCAAGGAACAGCGTGCCGCCATGCGCCGCCTCAAACAAGCCTTTCTTGTCATTCGTAGCCCCCGTAAAGGAGCCCTTCATATGTCCAAACATCTCGCTCTCAAACAGCGTCTCCGTAATTGCGGAGCAATTCGCAACCACGAAAGGACCCGTCGCCACTGGGCTCGCCGCGTGCAGCGCGTGCGCCGCCAGTTCCTTGCCTGTCCCAGTCGCTCCGCGCACCAGCGCCACCCGGAAGTGCGGTGCCACCCGCTTGATCATGGCGAACAGCGCCAGCATCTGCGGACTCCGTCCCACCATCCCCTGGAACCGGTTCGCCTCCAGCAACTCGCCTTCCAGCCGCAACGCTTGTTGCCGCTGCTGGGCGTCGTGAATTAGCTCTTTCACTCGCGCCCGCAACGCCCCGATCTTTACCGGCTTCGTCAGATAGTCGCAAGCCCCATCCCGGATTGCCTCCACCGCCGATTCGGGCGTGTAGTGTCCGGTCAGCAGTATCACATCGGTGCCTGGCACCATTTGCAGGATTTCACTGAGTAGGACAAGCCCGCTGACATCCGGCAGCATCAGGTCCAGAATCACGATCTGCGGCCGCGACTCGGCGAACACCCGCCGCGCCTGGGCCCCGTTCAACGCGGTCAATATTTGCAAGCCCATTAACGCCAGCGCGTCCTGAACCAGGTCCAGGCTCAGCGGATCGTCGTCTACGGCCATCAGCGAAAGCATGCCCCAGCGTAACAACCTCGCCCCCATCCGCGCCATAATCAACCCATGCGCTCCTGGATGTCGCGCCTTCGTCCGCTCGATGAGATGTTCTATATCCTCATCGGCGCCCTCGCCCTCCTACTCGGCGTCGGAGCCGTCTATCTCAATTGGCAAAAAGGCATTCAGGCCGACCTCCTCGCCCGCCAAAATCGTCGCGCCGTCAGCCTCATTCGCCAATTCCAACTCACTCTCTCCGGCGCCGAATCCGGTACCCGCGCCTTCCTCCTCACCGGCGAGGCCAAATTCCTCGCCCCCTACGCCCGCGCGATGGATAGCCTCGACGGACAGTTGGCGGAACTCCGCGAAATGGGCCAGTCCCATCGCCCGATCGGCGCCCGCTTTCCGGAAGTTGAAAAACTCGCCAACCGGAAAATGGCCGAACTCAGCGCCGCCAACCAGGCCGGCTGGCTCGGCGAATGGGACTTCGCCACCGAACTCGTGGAAAAGGGACGTGAACTCCAAACCGACGCCGACCTCCACGAAGTCATCGGCGAAGTCGAACACGCCACTCTCGAAGAAGGCGAGCGGCTCACCCAGGAAACCCTTTTCAACATGAAAATGGCCGCCGCCCTCGCCGTCCTCTGCTGCGCCGGTCTCTTCATTCTCTTCGCCGTCGAAAATCAGCGCGTCGCTGCCCGCCGCCGCGCCGCCGAACACGCCAGCGCCGTCAAAAGCGCCTTCCTCGCCTCCATGTCTCATGAGCTTCGCACTCCGCTCAACGCCGTCATCGGCTACAGCCAAATGCTCCAGGAAGAGGCCGAAGCCGACAACCGCCACAGCGACTTCCAGGACCTCCAAAAAATCGAATCCGCCGGCAAACATCTTCTCGACCTCATCAACTCCATCCTTGAAATGTCGAAGATCGAAGCCGGCAAAGTCGACGTCCACCCTTCCGCTTTCCAAGTCCCCGAACTTCTCGCCGAAGTCATCGAACTCGTCCGCCCCGCCGCAGCCAAAAACGGCAACTCCCTGGACATCGCCCTCGCCCCCGGAGTCGATCGGATGTTCTCCGACGCCGTCAAACTCCGCCAGTGCCTCCTCAATCTCCTTTCCAACGCCGCCAAATTCACCCAGAACGGCAAGATCACCCTCCGCGTCGAACGCCACATCGAAGGCAATCGCCCCTTCCTCCGCTTCGATGTCATCGATACCGGTCCCGGTATTGGCGCGGACGAACTCACGCTCCTCTTCGAGCCCTTCCATCAACTTGAATCCACTCCGATTCGCGGCAAGGGGCAAGGTACCGGTCTCGGCCTCGCTATCACCCAGCGGCTATCCCACATGCTCGGCGGCGACACCCACGTCCAATCCGAACCCGGCGCCGGTTCCACTTTCACCCTCAGCCTCCCCGAAGAGTTCACCCCGGGCGGCCTTCATGCCACCCCGCCCCTCGCCCAGTCCGCTAAGCCAACTCTCCTCGTCATCGATGACGATACCGCCATCCACGGCCTCATCCGCCGCCTCTTCGAGAAACACCCCGTCGAAGTCGCCGTCGCCAGAGACGGCGAAGAGGGTCTGCGAATGGCCCGCGTCCTCAACCCACGCGTCATCACCCTCGATGTCGTCATGGATGGCGCCGACGGCTGGGAAATTCTCCGCCGCCTTAAAGCCGACGCCCAGCTTTCCCGTATCCCCGTTATCCTGCTCAGCATTCTCGACAACCACGGCGACCCTCGCGGATTCCTCGCCGACGAAGTCATTACAAAACCGGTCGATATTGACCGTCTCTCCGGCGCCATCCTTCGCCACGCCATCACCGGCCGGGCCCAGTCCGCCCTCATCGTCGACGACAGCTCCGCCGCCCGCGGACTGCTAAAGAGTCAGTTGAACAGCCTCGGCTGGACGATTCACGAAGCCGCCGGCGGTGCCGAAGCCCTCGAAAAATGCGCCGCCGTCCGCCCCGGCGTCGTCGTCCTCGATCTCATGATGCCCAACGTCGACGGCTTCGAATTCCTTTCGCTTCTCCGCGCCACTCCCGAAGGCAAAGATACTCCTGTTCTCGTCGTCACCGCCATGGACCTCGACCCCGCCCAGCGCCGCCGCCTTAAACAGCAAGCCGCCGCCGTCGTCAGCAAAGGATCCCTCCGCGGCAACGACCTGATCGCCCAAATCCTCGCCGCCCTCGAGCCTCCCCAATGATCACCGTACTCCTCGTCGAAGACAACGAAATGAATCGCGACATGCTCCTCCGCCGCCTGCAGCGCAAAGGCTTCGAAGTTCTCACCGCCCTTAACGGCGAGGAGGCCGTTCAAATGACGAAACAGTTCCTGCCCGCGTTGGTTCTAATGGACATGAGCCTGCCAGTTCTCGATGGCTGGGAAGCCACCCGCCGCCTCAAAGCCGACGCGGCGACCAGGCACATCCCCATCATCGCCCTCACCGCCCACGCACTCCCCGCCGAGCGCGACCGCGCCCTGGAAGCAGGCTGTGCCGCCTTTGAAACCAAGCCAATCGACTTCCCCAAACTCCTCGCCGTCATGGCTTCGGTACAAAAGTGAAGGTCGCCGCCGCCGGTCTCCCGGATGCCATTCGCGAAACCATCCAAGCCTGGGGCTGGCAGTTGTCCGAAGTAAACCCCGACGCCATTCTCACCCTCGTTGGCCGTTACATCGAAATCCGCGCCGCCGCCACGCTCCTCGCCGACGACATTGCGTTTCTCCCCCTGATCGAAGAGGAACTGAAGCTTCGAATCGAACTGGCCAGCCAACGCCGGACCCGCCTCGCCAAGCGGCTACATGACCTTCGGTCGCCACTGAACGCAATTCAAGGCTATGCCGAAATCATTGCGGAAACCGCCGAAGGAGACGTCATTCGCTTTTCGTCTAATATTCGAACAGCAAGCGAGCTGTTGACGATTCGCTTGGAAACATTTCGAGAAGAAGGTGTGTAAAAACTAGGCTGCTTCTACGGCAAGAGTCCGTAAAATACAGAAATCAAAGGAAGAGCTTGTTTGGCGATTCCCGTGCAGTGAAAATTGCATGGAAAGCGCCATCATCACCCTCAACCACGAACAATTTGCCGCTGCCTACCGGCTCGGATTTTCAAGGACAGTCCGATTTATACAGTCGGGAGGGGTTCAACACGAACTGGCGGAAGAGATTGCGCAAGCCGCGTGGAGCCGGGGGTGGGAATGCCGCGCACAGCTAAAGAACCCATCCGCCGTCTGCATCTGGGTTAACAGCATCGCCAAAAACCTCCTTCGCGTCGACTTCCGCCGCCGCAGGTCCATCGAAGAGTTGACGGACGAATGCGCCACTATCAACGCCTCCACCGATTCGACCGCGCTCGCCGAAATGCTCGCGTACTGCAATGATGAGGATCGCCTTTTGCTGGTCCGTCACTACATGGAGGGTTGGTCGAGCAACGAACTCGCGCCCGGCCTCGGCATCTCGCCCGTTTCGGTCCGCGTCCGGCTGCTCCGCATCAAAAACTCGCTCCGCGAATCGCTCAACATCAACATCGCGCAGTTCCCTCAGGCTGCCTGACCGATTGAGCCAAACCGGTAGGCGGGAAGGCCCCCGCCCCGCCCCCAGCGGCTACAGCAATCCGGCCAGCGGCGTATACGCGCGGCCCTGCGATTCGGCCACCGCTTGATACACGCACTTGCCCTGATAGGTGTTGACGCCTTCAGCGATCGCCCGGCTGCCGCGCGCCGCGACTTCCAGGCCTTTATTCGCCAAGGTCAACAAATAGGGCAGCGTCGCGTTATTCAGC
>CAMDKT010000258.1 GCA_945900935.1 Candidatus Sulfopaludibacter sp. SbA3
GGCGGCGGCGTTAAAGGCGGTCAGACGATTGGCGAGACGGATGAGTTAGGATTCACGATCACGCGCGACAAGGTGCATGTCCACGATTTGCAGGCGACGATGCTGCACTGCCTGGGGCTGGATCATTTGAAACTGACGCACCGCCACATGGGCCGCGATTACCGGTTGACCGATCTGGGCGGGAATGTTGTGAAGCAGATGCTGGCGTAACAAAACAGGCCGGTTTTGAGGCCGGCCTGTTTTGAATTGTTCGTTTCGTTAGGACCGCGACGGCGCTTTGTCGACGATCTTGAACCGCTGTTCATCGAAGTAGAGCACCTTGCCGGAGCGATAGCTGTTGACCGCCATGGTGATGAGCACTTGCGCGCGGCCGGCGGTTTCCACATCGAGCGTGGGCTTCTGGCGGGAGACCATGCAATCGAGGAAGTTGGTGACGTGCGTTCGCATGGTGTCGACTTCCTTCACCGGGATCTTCACTTCTTCGACGCCAAACTTGTACTTGTCGCCGCCGATGGGCTTTTTGGTCTGGCGGCCCGTGACTTCGGGTTTCAGGGTGATATGCGGCGCGGTGCCTTCAAACCGGCCGTGCTCCACCATGATGATGGTGCCTTCGTGGCCGCGGATGAGGCCGGGGATATGCTGCGAATTGGCCATCGACGAACTCAACACCAGCGAGTGGCCGACGCTATAATCGGCAATCAAATGGAACGTGTCGGGCACTTCGCGGTCGGGCTTGGTGGGATCTTCCGGCAGTTTGTTGAACTCATAAATGCCGCCGCCGGCCATGACCTTGTACGGGAATTGCGGGGAGGGCCAGCAAATGTTCATCGGCGCGACGACGTGGAAGAAGAGGTCCGTGGCGATGCCGCCGGAATAGTCCCAATACTTGCGGAAGCGGAAGAAGCGGTCCGGATCCCAGTCGCGCTTGGCGGCGGGGCCGAGCCACGTCTTCCAGTCGATATAATCAGCGCCTTTGCCGTTCGGTCCGGCGGTTTTGTCGATGGGCCAGTTCCATTCGCCTTCCACGGAATTCCGGTGGTACGAACCCTGGCTCAATAGCATCTTGCCGATAGCGCCGTCGGCGATCGCTTTCTTCGCTTGGGCCCACTGATCGCCCGAGGTGGTTTGCGAACCGACTTGCATTACGCGCTTGGTGTCTTTCACCGTTTCGATGAGCATTTTCACTTCATCGACGGTGTGGCACATCGGCTTTTCGCAGTAGACGTCCTTGCCGTTTCGCATCGCTTCGGCTGCGACAGTGGCGTGCCAGTGATCGGGGGTGGCGACGATAACGGCGTCAATCTCTTTGTCGTTCACGACGTCGCGCCAATCGAGCGTTCCCTTCGCCTTATGACGTTCCATATTCTGGTCGACGCGCTTCTGGTAGGTGTCGCAAACCTTGACAATCTGGGCCTTGCCCGAATCGGCTCCGACTTTGGCGAAGACATTGGCCACATAGCTGCCGCGACCGCCGACGCCGACGACGCCGACGTTGATGCGATCATTGGCGCCGAGAATTCGACCGGACATCTTTGCTCCGGGCCGGGCCGCCATCGCGCTGCTGACGGAGCCAACCGCGCCAGCGCCTTTCAGAAAGTCTCTTCGATCCATTGGGAAAGCTCCTTGGTGCGGCGGGGTTAGCCGCGAAAGCTGCATTCGATGGTGCAACTCCTACCATTGTACTGCGAAAGGGCGGCGGTCCGCCCGCCAGAAATCACCCTATCCCGCCGGGTGTGTGTTCGAAGCGGAAACGACTGGATTTGCATCGCCGCCAGATTCCTGGGAAGCTTTGTACTTGCTTCTTGAGAATGCCGTGTGCCAAATCGCAACCGTCAGCACGGCCGACAGGGACATCAGGACATTGCCGAATTCGTAAATCACGGTTGCCGAGCCGACCTGCCTGGCCAGAATCCGGAACGAGTGTCCAATCGCATCCCCCGTACACTGAATGCCAACTCCAGCGCTGACTGCGAGAAGCAGGAAATCCCGCCTTCGAACTTGGATTAAGAAACGCCAAAGTATCATGTTTAGAATGGCGGCCAGGAATGTCAGATCCCGGGCGACCAAAGCCATGAAGGTGTTCGGCCGATTGTCAAAATGGATAGCAACGGAGGTTCCGGCCGCGAGGATGGATACATATGTCAGGAACCGCACCAATCTCGCCTGCGCAGGCATTTCCCGCCCGACGCGATAAATCAGTTGCAAAACCAGGAGGGCCATGGCGACCTGTGCCATCAGCGCCTGCATCCAATACAGCTTTTGGACGCCCGACAGACGGAAAGAGCCATTGCTGACCCACGCAGAGATCCCCGGAACCACCGACGTCAGCCCAAGCACCAAAATTAATCCCAGAAGGTAATAGCGACGCCACCAACCCGAAAGCAATCGCTGCAGCGTGAGCACAGTCAGAACCATCGTAATCGAGGTGGTGACCGTGTAGAAGACCTGTTCGATGATCAAGGAAAAACCTCTACCCCCTAGTTCTATCGGCAGACAGAGGCGTTTTGTTTAGGCTGCGAAAACGTAACTACTCAGGTACGCAACCCGGCCGGATTGCGTCCTGAGGGAAATCGGCGGCTGGGTTTGGCGTTACCGGCTTTCTGAAGGCTGCGGGGGTACGAAGGGGTTGCCGAGGAATACGCGGCGCAGGGCGTATTCCTCGGCAACCCCTTCGTATCAGCCGTCAATACCGAGTAGCGTTCACGCGGCCGACAACGCCAAACCCAGTCGCGCTCTTCCCGCCGTTGGCCTCCCCTCGCGGGATGCCTACCTGTGCAGTTACGTCGAGCTCAGGATAACCCGCAAATCTCCGGCCAGGACGATCTCGTGATGTTGGGGTGCGCTACGAATGAAGGCCGAATTGTAGTTACACACGATATTTCGACGATGATACCGGCAATGCGTGAACAAGTCCGGCTTATATCGAGCTGCACTCCGATTGTCTTTGTTCCGGATTCGCTGCCGGTCGGTGAGGCGGTAGAGGACCTTCTGTTGCTCGATGAATGCGCCTTTGAAGCGGACTGGGCCGCTGGAGTGTTATAACTTCCCCTTCGCTAAACGTCATAGGTGTACTCGATCCGTTCGTCAGCCATGGCGCGTTCGCGTGTTAGATAGTGGCATGTTAAACTGCTCAGTGGCGGTTTTATGCAGGCTGGCCTGATTCCGGCGTAGCGCTCGCTATCAAGGAGTTATTATGCCTGTTGCGGCGACTTGCCCTAGTTGTGGCGATTTGGCTCGGCCGGGCAACCGGCTCGAACGGCTACGCGGCAATCGTGCGGGGCAGTGGAGTATCCGGATCAACGACCAATGGCGGATCTGTTTTGACTGGCCGCCGGGGTCTTCCGGTCCCGCGAATGTCGAAATTGTCGATTATCACTAAAGGAGGCGTTATGGCATTGATGGCTGTGCATCCAGGCGAAGTGTTGGCCCAGGATCTGACGGCGATCGGAATGAGCGCGGCCGAGTTGGCGCGGCAGTTGCAGGTTCCAGCGAACCGGATTACCGCGATTCTGAACGGGCAACGAGCGGTTACCGGCGACACGGCGCTTCGTTTGGCGCATTACTTTGGCACGAGCGCGGCGTTTTGGTTGAACTTGCAGGGTCTCTATGAGATTCGCATCGCGGAGAAACAGACTGGAAAAATGATTAAAAAAGTGCCGCGCCTGAAGGAACGCTTTGCCGTTTAGCTGTGCGCCCTAGGCGGGGCACCTTCCGGAATTTGATTTCCTGCTGGGAGATCCTTCCCGAACGCAGCCGGATGCTGAAATCGCCGGGCGTGAGGGTTGGCTTCTGTGATGCAGCCGCACGTTCGGGATGTCGCGCAGGGGCCTGCCGGTCGCGGCGATACCCACCCGATGCGCGCGATGGTCGCCTCAAGCTAAGGCTAACGCTGGCGGCACGGCGCCATCACGGGTCGTATCTAATGCCGCAACGCTTCTGACGGACTAAATACATCTCCATGACCAAATTCGTTTGGCACTCGTCCTGAGGATCTTGCGGCCGTCGCGCAACTTGAGACCCTATTGAGAATTGGCGTAGCCTAACAGGGAAAGGCCACCCAGTAGGCCGATCAAAAAAAGGCCCCACAGTGTTCCGCCTGCATCATTTGAGGACCCCGCCTTCGTGCCGAATGCCGCCCGTGTAAACAGGGCGACCGCAGAAGCGCCAGCCAGTACTATCAAGGCAAAACCAATTGTTCCAAAGAGCTGCTTCATTTGACGCCCAATCGTATCATGTCTATCCCCTCACACAATGGTCGCGATTGTACGTCGATAGCTCGAAACGTGTAGCGCAAGGCACCGGCGTGACGGCACCGGCGACAATTCCGGCTTTCCGGCAGCCACATGATTACCCTGCATCGTGACGGGAATGCTCTTTCGGACAGGCGCAATTGTCTATCTCGCTTTACGACTCGTACTCAATGATCACTCGGCCGCAATACGCGGGAATCAGCGCCGTCGCGCGTTCCGAGTGCAAACCCGGAACGGCCCGTTGCAACGCCCGGACCATGACAATCCCTACCCCCGAATCGCATCCAACATCCGCACCGTCTCCGCCCGCAGTTCAAACGGCGCTAACGCCGCATTCACCGTCTCCAGCCGGTCCTCATACGCCGGAAACTCCACAATACTCTGCAATCCAACGTGGCGCAGATCCGGGTTCACCGGGAAGGGAAGCGCCGCCAACGATTCCAATACTTCCTCCAATTGCCGCGATTCCACTTGCAAACGTACTAATAGCAGTTCGCCATTCTCGCGTGAGGTCAACACTGTCGACATACCTGTCTCCTTGAATCCGCAAACCGGCTTTCAGGGAGAGAAAGCGGTAGGTCCTGAGGGAGGCCCGATTCGCGTTTAGCACTTTTTTCCGTGGTTGCAAGTAGCTTGGCTCAGCCAAAAACTGATGCCTAAATCACTCCACGTGCCATCAGCCTAACACTGGTTTTTCATCAGCGCAAGTAAATAGATTGCTTGGTTTCCCTTAGGAAAAGAACCTATGCTTTCCCCAACCGTGCGCGGCTATCCACTCGCCCCACGCGCGTCAGCAGGTACTCCACTTCCTGCTTCGCCAGCGCCGTCAGCCCCGCCCCCGGCTTCCGCTGCGCGTCCGACGCAATCATCCCCCGCCGCATCATCACATATTTCCGAACCGCCAATCCCACGCCCTGCTGCTGCTCATAGCGCAACAACGGCAAATGCGCGTCGAACAGGTCGTGCGCCGCGTCCCGCTCCCCGGCTTTCTGCATCCTCACCACATCGGCAAGCATGTCCGGAAACGCATATCCGGTCATCGCCCCATCCGCGCCGCGCTCCATTTCGAAGTCCAGGAATAGCCCGCCATTCCCGCACAGAATCGAAATCGCCCGCATCGATCCGTCGCGAGTAAACCCCCGCAACGCCGATATCTTTTCGAGCCCCGGCCAGTCTTCATGTTTCAACATCACGCACGATGGATTCTCGCCCATAATCCGCCGAATCACTCCCGGCGTCATCACCACCGTCAACGTCAACGGGTAGTCCTGCAAGACCCACGGCACGGCCGGCCCAATTGCCTCCGCCGCTTGCTTGAAATAAGTAACAATCTGGTCATCGGTCCGCAGCGACGGCGGCGGCGCGATCATCACCCCCGCCGCGCCGGCATCCATCGCCGCCCGCGTCAACGACGTCATCGCCGCAAATCCCGGTGACGACACGCCGACAACGACCGGTATCCCCGGCGCCCGCTGAATAAACCGCGTTGCCACCGCGATCGCCTCGCTCTGCTCCAACTTCGGCGCTTCGCCCATTATGCCCAGCACCGTCAATCCGGTCGCTCCCGCGCCAAGGTAAAAATCGGTCAGCCCGTCAATCGAGTCGAAGTCAATCCGGCCATCGGTGAAGAACGGCGTGGGCGCAATCGGGTAGAGGCCCTGGGCGGTGTTATCGAGAAGCATTAAGGACCATTATCACCCCATTTGATACGATGGCGTTCAGTATGAATCGCCGCTACTTCTTCTTCGGTTCGGTCCTCGCCGGAGCCGTCCCCGCCGCTGGTTTCGGCAGCGTCCCCTCGCTTCGCGCCCTCGGCTACAAGCCGTACTACGACAAGTTGAACGTCGCCGCCATCGGCTGCGGCGGCCAGGGCGGCGTCATCCTCAACAACGCGGCCCAGACCGAAAACATCGTCGCGCTCTGCGATGTCGACGAGAATCGCGCCGCCGCGAACTTCCAAAAATTTGCAAAGGCGCCCAAGTACAAAGACTTCCGCGTCATGCTCGACAAAGAGGGCAAGAACATCGACGCGGTCACCATCGGCATCCCCGACCACATGCACGCCACCGTGGCCCTCAACGCCATGCAGCGAGGCAAACACGTCTATGTGGAGAAGCCCCTCACGCGCACCGTCTGGGAAGCCCGCCTCCTCCGCGACGCCGCCGCGAAGTACAAAGTCGCCACCCAAATGGGCAACCAGGGCTATTCTCACGAAGCCATCCGCGCCACCGCCGAAATGATCTGGTCCGGCGTCATCGGCGACGTGAAGGAAGTCCACGCCAGTTCCACCCCCGGCACCCATCCCACTGGCCTCCAGCAAATGCCCCCGGAATCCTCCGTCCCTTCAAACGTCGATTGGGATCTCTGGATCGGCTCCTCCAACATGCGCGCCTTCAGCCCCGATTACGTTCCCTACAACTGGCGCGGCTTCTTCGATTTCGGCACCGGGCAACTCGGCAACTGGGGCATCCACGCCCTTGGCCCCGTGAATCTCGCGCTGCAACTCGGCGCCCCCAGCAGCGTCGAACTCTTAACGCAAGAAAACCAGAGCAAGTGGACGTTTCCCAGTAAAGCCGTCATCCGTTTCGATTTTCCCCAGCGCGGCGGCCTCGCCCCCGTCTCTGTCTTCTGGCACGACTCGGCGTCGCCCAATGATGCCGATGCCTACAAAATCCCCGGCGTTGAAAATGAACTCGTACTTCCGCGCAGCGGCAATCTCAGCGAGAAGGGCCGCGGCGCTGCTTCCCGCCCCGGTGGCGGCGGCCCTCCACGCCGCCCCGCCGGCGCGCGCCGCATCGGGGCCGGCGGTCCCGACGTGAAGGTGTACGGCTCCCAGGAACCGCCCAGTCCCCCGCAACCCGGCGTCCTCAGCGGCAACGGGGCCGTCTTCGTCGGCTCCAAAGGTCTTCTCTCTACCGTCGAACGCGGCGAAGGCGTCAAGCTGCTCCCCGAGGAGCGCTGGAAGGATTACACCCTCCCCCCGCAACTCCTCCCTCGCTCCCCCGGCCACATGTTGGACTGGGTCCGCGCCTGCAAAGGCGGCGAAATGTCCGTCTCCGATTTCAGTATTTCCGTCCCCTATGTCGAATGGGTGCTCCTCGGCGTCATCGCCTTCCGCGTCCCCGGCAAGCTGATGTGGGACAGCAAGATGATGCGCTTCACCAACAACGAAGAAGCCAACAAACATCTGAAACCCATCATCCGCAAAGGCTGGGAATTGAAGTTATAGCCGCCCCATCCCCCGGAAAGGTCTAAACTGGTGGTAGTGGCAAATTACAAAATTGAAGATGTTGAAGGAATTGGACCCGTCATTGGAGCAAAGCTCCGCGATGCCGGCGTCTCGAACACGGACCAATTATTGGCCAACGCCAAAACTCCCGCCCAGCGTCAGGCGCTTTCCGAAGCCAGCGGCCTGTCAGAAGACCGGGTACTCAAATTCGCCAACATGGCGGACCTCTATCGCATTGGCGGCGTCGGCTCCGAATTTGCTGAACTGCTCGAAGCCGCCGGCGTCGACACGGTTCCCGAACTCGCCCAGCGCAACGCGGAGAATCTCTCCAAACGCATGGCAAAACTGAATCAGGAAATGGATCTCACCCGCCATGTTCCGTTGGAATCGCAAGTGACTCGTTGGGTGGAGCAGGCCAAGATTCTTCCCCGGATGCTCGAATACTAGCGGGAGTTTCCTAGGCCAGCGCTTCCAATTCCGTGCAAAGTACTGATAGAGAGGGAGTTAACGCGTCTCGCAGTGTATATACGGAAATACTGATTTGCAAAGTGTAGCTGCGTCGCTATACAATAGCTATTGACAGGACTGTGT
>CAMDKT010000259.1 GCA_945900935.1 Candidatus Sulfopaludibacter sp. SbA3
GTATTGTTGGAGCCACGACTGCCGGCCGATCCCACCACGCCGGGCGTCAAATACGCCAGCGACAGCGAATCGCGCCCGATGTTCGGCAGCGTGATCATGAATTTGTTGTCGATCACCTGGCCCATGCTGGCGATCGTCGTGTTCAGCAGCGGGGCCGCGGATTCCACATTGACCGTGGAACTCACGTCGCCAACCTGCAGTTGCACATCCTGCGTGACCTGTTCTTGAACCTGAAGCTGGAATTTCTGATGGACATGTTTGCGGAACCCGTTGGCTTCGACGCTCATCGAATAGGTGCCGGGTCGCAAAGCTGTAACCATTGTAGCGGCCCTGCGCATCGGACAGAGTGGGGTGGTTCACATTGCGGTCAGTTTCGTTCAGAGCGACTTTCGCTCCTGGGACGGCGGCGCCGCTGGCGTCGGTTACCGTTCCGCGGATAGATGCCGTGAAGGATTGGCTCCAGGCGGCCGTCGCCAGCAGCATCACGGCTGCGAGCGGCAGAATAATGGGTTGCTTTCTCATTGGACTTCGATTTCTTTCTGAAGCATTACGGTTTCAACGGCGTTAATAGCCGTCTTCACCACCTCCAAGTATATGCAAGTCGCGGGGGGGGGTTACAACTCGCTTCCACCCGGCCCCGGATATCGTTCCGCGCCGTGCCGTAATCCGCCGCCGGCAATTACGCTCTTCGCCGCCCCGTGCTCGCAAACAAACACGACCTGCGCCGGTCGGCCTACCTTTGCGCATCCAACGCCGCGCGCAAACCTTTGGCCAATACCGCCGCCGGGCCTTTGCCCCAATAGTGCAAAAACACATACTGCGGATCCTCATGCGTCATGTGATTATGAATCGCCACGACGTTGATCCCCGCCCGCCGCAGCGCTTTCAGGACCGGCTGCAACTCCCCCTCAACCATCGCAAAATCACCATCCACAAACGCCGATGCGTCCGTTCCCGCAAACGCCGCCCACGTGTTCACGCCCATCTGATTGTTGACGGCCTTCCCGTGCATCGTGGCTTTCCGCCCGATCGCCATCTTGTACATCCCGGCGTTCACTTGCCCCTTCACGCCCAGAATTCCGTCCAGCGCCGAGGCCGTAATCGAGTTCGTTTCCGGCACAGCGCCGCCCGCGAACTTACTTCCCGGCAGCGGTTGCGCTGCCCGGATCTCCTTCACTTTGTCCAACGCCTTACGAACCGCCGCCGCCAACTTCTCCGCCGTTCCCATTCCGCCAATATGCATAAACATCACGCGCGGAGATTCGAAGAAAAAGTGGTTGTGCAACGCCGTCACTTCCAAGCCGTTCTCCAACGCCGCCGACATCACCGCGTTCACTTCATCTTCAAACAGCACCAGATCTCCCATCACCATCAGGCCTCCATGCGCATCCGGCGTGAATGCCGCCCATGACGTCAGGCCCATAAAGGGATGCATCGCACGCCCTTCGACCGTCACCTTTACATCGGTCCGCGGAAACGCCACGCGGTACACGTCTTCCGCCTCGGTATAACTTCCCTTGGCGCCGGTGGCAGTGTCGATCTGGTTTCGCTGGGCGTCCGGGATCGCGGCGGTGAGCGGCAGCGCAAAGATCAAAATCGTTCGCAGAAGTTTCATAGTCCGATTATCCGCCAATAGTAGAAAGTAAGCCGCGTGTCGATTCTATTCCTTGCCCGCCCCCCAACTGGCGATCAGGGCGCAAGTCAGGCTCACTGGAATTGCGTGAGGGATCGTCACCCGGATGGGGCGAAGCCCGGCGAGTTGATCCCGTCTTGGCCTCTACTCGTTGACATAAGGACCAGAATACTGCCCGGATAATAGGCTAAGGTACAGTATGTTGATCGTAGATTCTATTCCTTGCCCCCCCCCAACTGGCGATCAGGGCGCAAGTCAGGCTCACTGGAATTGCGTGAGGGATCGTCTACCCGGATGGGGCGAGGCCCGGCGAGTTGATCCCGTCCGGGCCTCTACTCGTTGACATAAGGATCAGAATATTACCCGGATACTAGGCTAAGGTACAGTATGTTGATCGTTAAAGGAGACATACCGATACCGCTTAAACGGGCGCTGCGCAAGCTGGGCCAGGACATCCGCGATGCCCGGCGAAGAAGACGCATGCCCGTTGCCCTGGTGGCCGAACGGGCTTCCATGAGCCGCGTCACGCTGGGCAAAATCGAAAAAGGCGATCCCGGCGTCTCGCTCGGCAACTACGCAATGACGCTCTTCGTGCTCGGGCTCTCCGACCGCCTCGCCGATCTGGCGGATGTCCGCGCGGACGCCATCGGCCTTGAACTGGATGGGGAACGTCTGCCTGAACGCATTCGCCAATCATCCCCAAAGCCGAAGCGCAAGGGGAAGACTGATGGATAAGGAAATTTTTGTCTATGCAGACCTGCGCGGAGCGCCCATCCTCGTCGGCCGGCTCTGGAACCGCCAGCGCAGGGACCGTGAAAGCGCGACCTTCGAGTATGAAAAAAGCTGGCTCGCGCGCGCGGACCGGTTCTCGCTGGAGCCCGCTCTCCAGCTCGGCCCCGGCCCGTTCCATGCGCCCGCCGGCAAACCTTTGTTCGGAGCCATCGGCGATTCCGTACCCGACCGCTGGGGCCGCGTTCTCATGCGCAGGGCCGAGAAGCGGCGCGCGGAGCGGGAAAAACAGGCTCCCCGCACATTGCGGGAGATTGACTATCTCCTCTTTGTCCACGATGAAGCACGCCAGGGCGCGCTGCGCTTCGCCGAAAACGAGAGAGGTCCGTTTCTCGCGGCGCGCGGGCCCAATCAGATACCCCCGTTGATCGATCTGCCGCGACTCCTTTCGGCGAGCGAGCGCGTACAGGACGATACCGAAACGGAGGAGGATCTGCGCCTCCTGCTCGGGCCCGGTTCCTCGCTCGGCGGGGCGCGCCCCAAGGCGTCGGTGCGCGACCGCGACGGACATCTTTCAATCGCGAAATTCCCGAGCAAAGGCGATGAATGCAACGCCGTGCTCTGGGAAGCGCTGGCCCTCACGCTCGCGGCGCAGGCAGGCCTGAATGCGCCCGCATGGCGACTCGAAACGGCGGCGGATAAACCCGTCCTGCTGCTCCGGCGCTTCGACCGCGCGGACGGCGTGCGGCTCCCGTTCCTCTCGGCGATGAGCATGCTCGGCGCGAAAGACCACGACCACCACAGCTATCTTGAATTCGTGGACGGTCTTCGGCAGCACGGCGCCGCGCCTAGAGAAGACATGCGCGAGCTATGGCGGCGCATCGTGTTCAGCATCATGATCTCGAACACCGACGATCACCTCCGCAACCACGGCTTCCTGTACCAGGGAACGCAAGGCTGGCGGCTGGCCCCGGCCTATGACCTCAACCCCGTGCCGGCGGATATCAAGCCCCGCGTCCTGACGACCGCCATCGACCTCGATGACGGGACGGCGTCACTCGACCTCGCATACGACGTGGCGGCGTATTTTGAGCTCAACGCGAAAGAGACGCGGCTAATCGGCCGGCGAGTCGCCGCCTCGACCTCCAAATGGCGCGCGGAGGCCGCCAAGCTCGGCCTGACAAAGGCCGAAATAGAGCGCATGGCGTCGGCGTTCGAACATGCAGATCTGAAAGCCGCGCTTTCCAGCAAAGGCTGACCGCCGATCAGCCCCGTTAAGGGCAATACGGGTCACTTTTACGCGACGCTGGCCGATCTCGCCGTCAACCGCCCCTTCGCCGCCGTCATCCAGCGCGGCGACCCCGGCGCCATTGTCATTGAAAAAAATCGGCGGCTTCTTTCAGGACGAATGGCAACTCCGGCAGAATCTCTCCCTCGCCGCAGGTATCGCGACTTCCGGCTGCGGCCTTTGATGAAGGACAAAAGTCCCGCATTCACGACTGCCATCGACGCCGTTAACCTCTTCAACCGCGTGAACTATCAGGGCTACATCGGCGCTTTGAGTTCCCCCTTCTACGGGCGTGCCGTCGCGTCGCTGCCGCCCCGCCGTTTGCAGCTTAGTTTGCGTTTTCAGTTTTGACAGTAGAATCAAATCGTGTGTAGTAAAGAACAGCTCCACAGTCTCGTAGACATGCTCCCGGAGGCGGAGGTTCTCGCCGCCAGCCGCTACTTGCACTTTCTCGTAAATGACGTAGTGGATGAGTCCCTGACCGAAGACGGCTGGCGCGATGTCCGAATCGGCATGGCAGAGATCGCGAGCGGCGAATTCACGACACGCGCGGACCTTACACGCGAATTGAAGTTGTGAAGTTCAGTCTTAGAATTGTGAACTCGGGCAAAAGTCAACTCCGCCACGCGGCCGGGGTGCTTGGCGGACTCTAGCGTTATAAACTCAAACCTTGCCCCAACCCCTCGCAGGCATCAAAGTCCTCGACCTCTCCCACGCCCTCGCCGGTCCCTACTGCACTCTTCTCCTCGCCGACTCCGGCGCGCAAATCTACAAGCTCGAGCCCAGACACCTCGGCGACATGGGCCGCGGCTGGGGCCCGCCCTTCGCCGGTGGTCAGGCCAGCTTCTTCCTCGGCCTCAACCGCGGTAAACACGGCATCTCCATTGATCTCAAACACCCCGAGGGCATCAACATCTGCAAACAGCTTGCCGCCCAAATGGACGTACTGATCGAGAACTTCCGTCCCGGCGCCATGGACCGTCTCGGCCTTGGCTACGAAGCGCTGAAAGCCGTCAATTCCAAGCTTATCTATTGCTCCATCTCCGGCTACGGACAGGACGGCCCCGCGAAGGACGAAGCCGCCATGGATCTGGTCGTCCAGGCCTCCAGCGGCCTGTTGTCCATCACCGGCACCGATGACGGCGAAGTCACCCGCTGCGGCTACGGCGTCTCCGACATCACCGCCGGCATGTTCGCTGTCATCGGCATCCTCACCGCCCTTTACGCCCGTCACAAAACCGGCGAGGGCCAGTACATCGACATTTCCATGTTCGACAGTATGATCTCCGCCATGTCGTCAAACTACGCCAGCTTCCTCGGCGACGGAAGTATTCCCGGCACCATGGGCACGCGCTACCCCACCGTCGTCCCCTACGGCGTTTACAACACGCAGGACCGGCCCATCGCCATCGCCGCCGGCAGCGAAAAGCTCTGGACGGCCTTCCGCCGCGCGCTTGAACTCCCCGACGAGCCGCAATTCCAAACCAACGCCCTCCGCATCCAGAACCGCGAAGCGCTCGACGAGATCCTCAAATCCACGTTCCAACGACATTCGTCGCAACACTGGATCGCGACGCTTCAAACGAACGGCGTTCCGAGTTCCCTGGTGCTCAACTTTCAGGAAGTGGTCGACCACCCGCAAAGCCATTTCCGGCGGATGTTCCCCACGCTGATACACCCAACCGCCGGCGCGCACCAAGTTCCCGGCCCGCCCATCAAACCGGCTACTCCTCCGCAAATGCCGGCACCCCTGCTCGGCCAGCACACAAAGCAAGTGCTGGCCGATTTGCTAAACCTCGATGCGGAGACCATCGCGGCGCTGGAAGCAGATAGAGTGATCTTCAGCTCAGAATCGCACCCGCATCCCTAATTGAATGTTCCGGGGGAAGTTCAACTGCGCGACCGGTAAAATCCCAAAGTCGGCCGCGGATGGGTTCCCCGAAGGCGGATCGTTCCGAATCGGCGTATTGAAAGCGTTAAACGCTTCACCGCGGAATTCGAGTTGAATTCTCTCGGTAAGGTTGAACTTCTTGGAGATCATCAGGTCGATCTGCGGCGCCGTCGGGCCGCGAATTCCGTGGAATCGCGACGGCAATTGGACATACTCAAACGGACGGAGCTGCCGCCAACACGCGTTGAACCGGGTTCTGTCGTTCTGGAACCAGCTAGTCTCCGAACGCGCGTTCTGATTCGGATTGCCGCACAGGAATTCCCAGCCGGTCCAGGCGCCCAACGGCACGCCGCTCTGGTAGATGATGCTCGTGTTCATTGTCCAACCGCCAACCACCGCTTGCGTTGCCTTGTTGGCGTTCGCCAGGAACGGCCGGCCCTTGCCAACGGGCAAATCCCAGATCCCGGCGAACGTGAAGTTGTGCGACCGGTCCTCAGCGGTCACCTGGCTGACAGGATCGCGCCACAACATGCTGGAGTTGTCGCGCCACCGCCTTTCCATCTGCTTCGACCAGGTGTAGGCAAGCACCCACGTTACCGCCCCCACTTTCGTTCTGTCGCCAAGCATTCGCTTCTCAAACCGCGTCTGCAAGGCGTGATACCAGGCACGGCCCCACGGGGCGAGATTATTGGTGATCCCATCGAAATGCGGATACGGTTGCAGCAGCGCCTGCCGCGACAAGTCCGCCGAAACGCCCCGTCCAACTGTCGCTGGAAAGTTCCCCAGGAATGGATTCGGCACGCGCGCGCTGTAGAAATTCGGATTCGTCTGCGCGCCGTCCCAGTTCTCCCTGGACATCGTGTTGTGGTTGATCCCGACCCACTCTTTCAGCGTCGCGCTGCCGCTGTAGGTGGCTTCCAGCACCATGCTCCACGGCAGTTCCCGCTCCAGCGTGAACGACCATTGGTACGTCGGCGGAATGCGGCGTCCGGGATCGTCGTACGACGCCCCCAGCCCGATGTTCGTTTCGATACCGTTTTTCGATCCCAAAGGCCGCACCACGCCGCCGGGCCATGGATTCTCCAGCGAATACGGGCCCGTCAAGCTCGAACTCGGGAACTGGCTGGCCGTCAGGGTGTTGATGAAGGGCGTTCCGATGCTGAATCCGGTCGCCAGGTTGTTCTGTG
The DNA here is from genome assembly GCA_945900935.1 of Candidatus Sulfopaludibacter sp. SbA3. GTDB lineage: Bacteria > Acidobacteriota > Terriglobia > Bryobacterales > Bryobacteraceae. Next base: position 6,729 of record CAMDKT010000259.1, read on the forward strand.
TCGCGGTCCGGTAATAGATTCCCATCCCGCCGCGCATCACCGTCTTCGGCGCGAAGAGATAGGCGAATCCAATCCGCGGCTGTATGTTGCCCAGGTCGGGCTTGTAAACGCGGCGCGGCTGACCATTTACTCCGGCGAAGGTCATTCCGCCAACCAGCGCCTGCGGCGGGCCGGGCATCGTTGGTGTCGCCGTTTGCAGTCTCCGCCAATTCGCCAGCACCGCGTTGCTCTTCGGCTGTTCCGTCGCAAAATCCCAATCCCGGTTCAGCCGGTTGTGGATCTCGTACATTCCGAATTGAATGTCGTAACGCAGACCCAAGTTCAAGGTCAGCCGCCGGTTCACCTTCCAATCGTCCTGGATGAACCCCGCCCAATACGGCTCGCGCCGAAAAAACGTGTCGTTATATTGCAAATTCCCGCCCTGAATCGTACCCAGCAGCAGCGACGCCACGCCGCTGCCGTCGAGCGCCCCCTGCCCGATCGCCTGATACTCGCGCGTCCATGCGGCGTCAAATCCCAACTCGCCCGATGAGCGGCCCGACGACAGATTGTGCCGCATCAGTTGCGCCAGTTCCGTCCCGTACTTCAAGCTGTGCTTGCCACGCGTCTCGGCGATGTTGAATTGGAAGTTGATCTGCTGCCGGGAACTCTGGTTGAGGAACTGGTTGCCGAACATCTCGCGGAAACCGCCCACCGTTATGCGCGGCATCAGCTTGGACGGGAAACTGTCCACTTGCGGGATGTTCTTAATCCCCACTTTGTCCCATGTAAAGGAATGGTCGGAGACGTCCGGAAAGTTCTCCACAAACCGGTTGTAACTGGCTTGCGCGTGCAGGATGCGCCTCGGCGTCAAAGTGCGGTCATACGACAGAACATAGTTCATGTCTCGCCGCACCGTGCCTTCCATGTTGCCAAACCGGGCCGGGGCGTCGAAGCCGTTCTGGTCGCGGTACTCGCTGCCGTCCTGAAACGTAAACAGGAAGTTCAGGCGGTCATTGTCGGTAAGAATTTTGTCGTAGCGCGCCATCGGCTGTTCATAGCGATATTTCCCCAGGTTATCCGGACGCGTGAAGTTATTGACCAGCGATTGGGTCTGGAAGTTCGGCGCCGGGTAATAGCCCAGAATCGTCCGGCCGATGGGGCTCATTCGCGACGCCGGAATCACGTTTCCGGGGAACGTGTGACTTGAACCATAAAATGGCAGCGAGTGCCGTCATATGCTTCATTTGCACACCCGACGGGCTCGGCCATGTCATTTTGTGTGTGATCCTGAGTGGCGCGTTGGCGTCTACAGTCCGATCACGG
>CAMDKT010000260.1 GCA_945900935.1 Candidatus Sulfopaludibacter sp. SbA3
AGACCTATCGCACACGCCAGGCGACATTCACCAAGACGAAACCAACCACGGCGACGATCGGAGAACGGCGCTGTCCGGAACCGGACGGAAAGCCTGGATATCTGCGGGTAGACACGGTCCATCAAGGAGACCGGGAGGGAGTCAAAGGCCTCGGCGAGAGAGAGCGACTGGGGCTCGAAGCCGCCCGCGCAATTTCAAGTGAGAGTGCAATGCTGTCGCCGCAAAGCGGAAATGGACTCTCTTCCGGGCACTCCTCGCGGGAATGCCGGTGCCGCCTCGATCAGTCGATTCGCCGGGCGAATTTCGCCGCCGGCTGGACCGGCTCTTCTTGCCGCGCCGGCACAGCTAACTGGCGCGCCAGATTGACCAACGAGGCGTCCATGGGCTGCTCCCGCTCCTCCGGCATCCACTGCCTGCGGTCCCGTTTCACCATCCCCAACCGGTATTGCCAGACCAGAATGATCATCTGTATCCCCAGCACGAACGCTTTCCAAAAACTGCCCGTCACCGACGACTCCCCCACCCGGCTCCGGTAATTCACTGGGATCTCAACGAACGGAATTCCATGCGCGACCACCTCCATCAGCAACTGCGGCCCGAAGTGCGACCCGCCAATGGTCAGATGCGGACGGATACGCAGCAAGGTGCGCGTGTCAAATAGGCGCAGCGTGCACCCCATGTCGGTCAGGATCGTCGTGTTAAACAGCACCTCCGTCATCTTGGCCACCGCCCAGTTGCCCCAGCGCAGGAATTTTCCCATATTGGCCCCGGCCCAGATAAACTCCCGGCTCGTCCGTGTTCCGAAGACAACAGGCACGTCGTCGGAGTAGGCCAGCAGCTTGATCAGGTCGCTGGGGCTGAACGTGCCGTCGGGCTCGGAAAGTACGATCAGGTCGGCCCGGCAGTTATCGATGCCGCAAAGCAGCGCGTTCCCGTAGCCCTGCTTCGTTTCGAAAATCTCTCGCGCTCCCGTCCCCGCCACTTCCTCCGAAGTTCCCGGAGCCGCGTTGTTATTCACCACGATCACTTCATCGGCGAGGCCCGTGGCGAGATACCCGAGTGTCGCGGCGCGAATCGAATCTTTTTCGTTATAGGTCGGAAAAATCACCGCTACGGTTTTACCACGCCACATTGGTTCTTATCTCTCCCTTTCCTTTTCGGCTACAACGAGAAACTGTCCGGCCAGCGGTCGCCATGGCAACGCCAGATAGAGGCGCACCAGCCAACCGGCGACCGGCAACCGCGACTTCATGCTGAACGGCGTAAAACGGGGCTCCGAGTGAACAATTCGGTACCCGGATGCCCGCAGGAAATCGCTGAATCCGTTGTTCGTATAGGCCGTGCGATGCGTGTAGTCGTCGAAATAACGCCCCGGCTCCAGCCGGAAATTCGGCTGCACCGCCACCAACCGGCCGCCGGGGCGCAAAACCCGCCGCGCCTCGGCCAGAATCTCGGAGCCCTGCTCCAGCGTAAAATGCTCAAAGAAATTCGAAGCAAACACCGTTGCGAGGCTCCCGCTCTCAATCGGCAACGGATCCAGCGCCGACTGAATCAGAGGCTTTACATCCTTGCCCCAATACTCCACAAGAGCGGGATTCATATCGAGCGCCCACTTTTCGCCCGCCGTGATTTCCCGCGAAAACTCTCCGTACCCAGCCCCCAGTTCCAGCAATCCGCCCCGCGGATCCACCCACTTCTGCAGGTAGCCCGCCAGCGCCTTCCAAACCTTGGCCCGCCGCGGATCGTAAGGAAATCGAATTTCGTGATAGCTGGCCAGTGCCGCCGTAAGCGTTGGTTCCATGATGATTCTTACTGCCCCGCCGGCATCGGTACGTACACGTACAGGCCGGCCAGGTACGGCCCCGGCAAATGCTTCGCTAGGCGGTACCGCTTCCGCACGGCGTCCATCTGCTCGACCGTCAGGCGCGGAATTTCCGGATCGGGATCCGCTTTCGCGGCAAGATCCTCATACAGAAGTACGGTTTGAAATTTTCCTTCCCGCAAATCCCGGAGCACCTGCGTCCCATCCACACGTCCAGCCTCTACCAGCAGACGGTAGATCAGCGGCTCTACTTCGTAACGCCGGCGTGAGCGCATCATGGCGTTGGAATCGGTCGACAGCACCGGCCCCTTCCCGCGCAAGTACGGATCCAGCTCCTGAACCTGCGCCCGGAACTGTTTCTCGTTCTGGATGCGCGCCGTCAGCCCCGCAGTCGCGATTCGCATATTTTGCGGGCCGTACAGCGCCACTGGAATCAGCAACAACGTCACCATGCTCTTGCTCGAGCGGAAATACAGCGGAAAAAAATCCCACGCATGCATGGATAGACAACTGCACACGACGAGCAACACCGCAAACTCAATCTGGTAGTTGAGATCGGACCCGATCTTGCCGCCCGTCGCCAAAAGCACGAGCATGGCAATACTCAGGTAGACAAAAACTCCCGCCATTCGCGTCCTCGCCGCCTTCTTTACCCCCACCGCCACCACCAGGAGCAGAGGCGAAAGCGCTGCCCAGATGTACCCCAGGTGCTGCTCCAATTTATGCAGGGCAAAGGGATTCAAATTGGCGAATACCGTATTGGCGAGAAAGCGCCCCTCCATCAGGGCATTCAAGCCCAAAACCATCGCTCCGCCAATGCCTCCAACGATCCCGGCGAACCGCAATGCCCTTTTGGGACTCTCGAGCGCGAGCAGGATCAGAATCGCGGCTGGCGCGGCAACCACCGTCTGCTTCGTGAATAGGCCAACTACCGCGAACACGGCCGCCCGGTCCAAGGTCTCTTCTCCCAGCATCCGATACCGGGAATACTGATAGAACGCGCCCAGCGTGAGCGCGACAGCCAACATGTCCGATTGCCCTACAATCCCCCATCCCAGCAGCAATTGCGTCATGCCGGCTAACGCCACGCCCGTCCACGCGCAAAGCGTTTCCCCCGTATAGAGAATCAGGATTTTCCAGATCAGCCAGAAGATTCCCGCGAGCGCCAAAATGCTGATCGACCGGCCGCCCACGGGCGCGGGGACGCCCAACTTGTACAGCCCTCCCGACAGTCCGTAAAAGATCGGCATATAGGCGCACACCGTGTACGGGTAATCTTTGAGGTCGAAATATAAGCGGCCGTCCTGCGTGAAACTCAGGGCTTGCGTCGCGATAATCCCTTCTGGTGGCGTCAACTCGTTGTCTGCCCAAAAAGCCACACTCACATGCGCGAGCACCGCGAAGGCCGCGATGGCACAGCCAACGAGCACGATTCGACGGTATCGAAGTTGGCCAGCCTCGACCCTTGTTTGCGCTGGTTGGATCATCTGTACTAGTGATCGGCAGCAACGAGCGGATTCTTTACCTCTCGCGCGCGGTCGCATTGCGAATCGTTGCGTTTCTCCTGAGAAGGGCCGCCGCCGTGTGAGCTTGCTGTCTCGCGGCTTCGCCTCGCCGCGCGCGAACCCGATTGTCAGCCACCCCTGCGCGTGTAGGGCCATACAAACCGGCTGCGGATGGCGGTGATTGCATGCAACGCGATAACGGAAAAACCCCGGATCCGAACCGGCCGTCCTGCGCCAATAAGGGCTGGCCCCATCCGCCTAAGGCGGCGTAAATAAATAACCTTTACATCCGTGTCCCCATTGCGTTACTAGCGCCTTGTCGTCCAAAGAGTTCAGGTATGTGTTATCGGCGTTAATCAGAGGCCAGTATTGTTTCTTCGAAGAGGAACGCCGATTACTCCTCTCATCCTTGGTTTTGCGAAAGTCGAGCTAAACGCCCGTCACTTCCTTCAACAACCCGAAAAATGCTTTCTTCCGTTCCGTGCTAAGCCCCCAATTCACCGGCGGGCACTGATAGCCATCGGCATAGTCACTCTTGCCGGGATCGAAATAACCCCAGCCGCAATACTCACTCAGCGCGGCCGCGAAATTGTTCCTCGGCTGGTCAAAGTCGAAGTGATCGTCTTCATTGAACAGGATCGGCATCGGTCGGTAACCCTTCACCTGCCGCGTCTGGCGGACCATTTCGCTGATGCGCTTGGGATCCTTCACGCCATTGCCGTGAATCAGAATGAAGTCCGACGAAGTCACGACGTTTTCCAGCGGCACCGCCCCGCCCCCATAGCTCGTGCCAACCAATAACCGCCGTCCATCCTTCGTCATCGCCTTCGCCATTTCTATCAGCTCATGCACGCGCTCGGGCATAAGAATCGGATGGTCGAATGCCTTCACGTTGCACTCGTTGTCGATCTCCACCAGGACGTTTGTGTACCCCTTGTCGAGCAGCCATTGCGTCGCATTGACAACGCTCCGTTTCACTGCGGCCTCATCGGTCACCCGCTGATCCTGGCCGAAGTAGTAGTAACCCACAATGGCTGCCATTCCTAGTTCATCGGCCCGATTCAGAATCCGCTCCAACCGCCCCATAAACGCCGCCCGCAAAGAACCATCCGGCGCAATGGCGCCCGTCTCCCACGGCTGCCCTTTCGAATAGCCTTCGGGACTGCCGCCCTGCAAATTCACGGTAAACGCCAGCAATCCGTGCTTTTTCCAAAGCGGCATGGCCGCCAGGAACTCGCGCACGTTGCGCTCCGCATCCCATTTCTTCGTATCCGGATAGGCCCAGCGCACGGCCGTCTCCGGATTCAAGTCGTCGAAGATCCCCTGCACCATGCGCGAGTTCAGCAGCAGGCCCTCGATCTTGTGGCCCTTCCACTTCCGCCCGGCATACGTCGGCCGCCCGTTGATCCTAAACATGTCGCCCTGTATCGATACGGCCGTGCGCCGCTTCGGCGTCGCCGCCGCCATTCCAGCCGCGGCCAACGCTCCGATGCACTCTCGTCTTCGCATCTGTAGATTATGTCGCAATTCCGCCGTCTACTTCCTTTCGCTGGCACTCGACTTAGGAGACGCCTCTTCCCATCCTGTAACACGATCAATGACGCCGCACGCCATGCGAGCGCCGCCAGCGCCGCCGGGAACGGCCGTCGTTCCGCGATCGAAATCGACGTGGAGAATGATCGAGCTATCGGTATCGTCAAACGCCGTCATCGGGTCGTCACCGTCGAACACCGACAACGGACCCGGACCAAGCGTTACCCGGCTGGTGGTGTGGCGCAGGTAGCCGACTCCCAACTCATTCACTTCCACATTCGGCATGTCGCCCATGTGAAACGGATGGTTGTTGTCGGGATTCGTGTCGCTCCTTGGCCCTGGATCGTGATGACCGCCGGCGCCCAGAAAATTCCCCGCCGCGCCAGTCACCGGGTTCGTGTTGGAGCAGTCGCCGCGCTCGTGAATAGGTATGCCGTTCAGCGCCCCCGGCCTCAGGCCGATCACTTCGACTTCAATCGTCACCGCCGGCAGTATTCCGCCCGCCGTTTGCGTCAGCCGGACAACGACGGAAACGCCCGATCCGGGCAAGCCGCGCGCACCGTACCCCAAGTACCGCCAGAATAGGAGGTATCAGTTATTTCATCACTCAAAAATAGCATCGGAACGATCAGCAGCCAGACCGTGCCCAGCGGCCTGCGCCGCTTCAAACACGGACCTTTCAGGCTCGATGTATTTCATGGTGCCCCTCCGCGCGGGTGCAGGCCCATCGAGCGATGCGACTGCCGGTGCCAAGAACATAAAAGGATGATTGTGTTTGATTGAGTTCCTGAGGGGGTGAATTATGATAAGGTCGTTCTGGATCGCCCCCAATCGGTTGTCAGGGGACGCAGTGGGCAGGTCGTAATCTGGAGAACTTAATGTCCATGAACAGGCTTTGGGTGTTATTCTCTCTCGCTACGGCGGTCGGCTATCCAGCCGCAGAAGATGACTTTTTCGAAACCCGTGTGCGGCCCGTGTTGGCCACCCGGTGCTACGCCTGCCACACGAACTCCAAGCTTGGCGGTTTGCGGCTCGACTCGCGCACAGCTCTGTTGGAGGGTGGCGTATCGGGCCCAGGCATCGTCCCTGGCAAGCCTGCTGAAAGCCTGTTAATTAAGGCCGTCACCTTCGCCGATGAGCGGATCAAGATGCCCCTGGGCGGAGCCAAGCTGAAGGACCAGGAGATTGCCGACCTTTCCCGCTGGATCGAGATGGGCGCACCCTGGCCCGAAAGCAAGCACGCACCGGCGGCGTCCGCCAAGCAGGGGTTCACGCTAAGCCCCGAGGCACGCAAGTTCTGGTCGCTTCAACCCATTCAGAAACCGCCCGTTCCCTCGGTTTCCAGTCCTGGGTGGGCAAAGAACCCGATCGACAACTTCATCCTTGCCGAGTTGGATAAAAGGCGGATGAAGCCAATGAAACCTGCCAGTAAGCGGGCGTTGCTTCGCCGGGCGACTTACGATCTGGTGGGATTGCCGCCGACGCCCGAGCAGATTGACGCGTTTGAAAAAGACGATTCTTCCGAGGCCTTCGCCACTGTTGTGGATCGCCTGCTAGCTTCCCCGCATTACGGCGAGCGATGGGGCAGGCATTGGTTGGACGCCGTGCGTTACGCCGAGGGCGACGGGCCGGAGGAAAAAGAGACGGTTCCGAGCGCGCCGGCCTCGGGCGCGGCCAAGTCGTCGAAGGCGAAAGCCCGGGGCGCGAGTGCGATGGTCTATGCCGGCTACGGTATGACTCGCGATGGCTACGCCAACGCTTGGCGGTACCGCGACTGGCTGATTGACGCATTCAACGACGACATGCCGTATGACACTTTTGTGAAGGCGCAGATCGCCGCCGATTTGATGCCGGACAAAGGACGGGCCAAGAAACTGCTGCCCGGGCTCGGCCTGTTCGGGTTAGGGCCCTGGTTTACGGCTGATTGCGTGCCCTTTGCCGAATCCAGAGCCGAAGAGCGCGATCCAAAGGTGGACGTTTTGACGAAGGCTTTCCTGGGCTTGACCGTCACGTGCGCACGCTGCCACGACCACAAGTACGATCCGATTTCGCAGAAGGACTACACGGCCTTAGTCGGCGTCTTTAACGCCTCCGGTTATTCGGAATACCACTTGGCGCCGGACGACCAGGTGGCCAAGTCCCGCGCTCATCAGGCCAAAGTCAGGAGTAAGCTGGATGCCGTTGGCCAATTCCTGGAGACGACCACAATCGATGTGGCCAGCCGCTCCGCGCAAAACACCGTTCGCTACATGATGGCAGGACGCAAGGTGTTGCTGAGCGCATCGAAGCTCGATCCGGCGACAATCGCCTCCGCCGACGGTTTGGACCTGCCGGCTTTTCAGCGGTGGATCAAATACCTCCGCAACACGGAACGCGAACACCCTTACCTGAAAGCGTGGGACGCTCACATGGCGCGCCGAGGCGGGGATGATGAAGCGCAGCGGCTGGCTGGGGACTTCCAGGAACTGGTCATCGACGTCATCAGGGAAAAGAAAGATGTTGAACTATTTAATCGTGACTTGAGAGTCAACTACAAGCCTGATCCCGGCGAGGCCAGCGTTCTGCTTCCCGGCGACCTGATGCACTTCGAACTGTTTCAGTTCAAGCATAACCTGGTGCAAAAGCACATTGAGCCCAACAGATATTACGTCTGGATGGACGTCGTTCAGGGGCCCGACGCCTCGCGAGTGGATGACTTCGGTAAACGGAGCGGCATCTTTGAGTACAAGGATGACGACCTGCTTGCGTTGTTCACGCCGGATGAGAACGCCAAACTCGACAAGCTGATCGACGAGCTGCAAGCGGTGCAGGCCGCCGCCCCGCCGGACTATCCCTACGTCATGGGCCTGGGCGAGATCGCTCGGCCCGCCAACATGAAGCTCAACCTTCGCGGCAACCCGAATCATCTTGGCGAAGCGGTGTCACCAGGGTTCCCGGCTATCCTATCCGGCACGGCCGGCGATCCCCTGCCGTTTACCCAGGGAAGCGGACGGTTGGAGTTGGCTGAACGAATTGTGCAGCATCCGATCACGGCGCGGGTGATCGTGAACCGCATTTGGATGGAGCATTTTGGACGGGGCCTGGTGGCGACGACTACGAACTTCGGCATGATGGGCGATCGTCCGACCCATCCCGAGTTACTCGAATACCTGGCCGGTAAGTTCCTG
>CAMDKT010000261.1 GCA_945900935.1 Candidatus Sulfopaludibacter sp. SbA3
GCCGCTCCCGACTTCGAGGGAACCCAGGAAGAATTGGAAGAACTTCTTCTTGAGGGCCTTAATTCCGGCACGGCTGTAGAGGCGGACGAAACCTTCTGGAATCGCTTGAAAGCGGAAACCGACGCGATGGCCGTGCAGCATCAGGCGCGGAAACCTATCCGTGAAAATTGAAGTTTACCCTCGCGCCGAGGCCGACATCATCCGCCAGTTTCGATACTACCTCGTGGACCAAGATGCGCCCAACGTGGCGTTTCATTTTCGCGAGGCGGTGATCGAAAGCGTTGAGCAGCTTAAGCCTCATCCTAAGATGGGCACGCGGTTTCGGGGCTCGATTATGGGCCTTCGTTCCTAGCCGGTGAAAGGGTTCGAGCCGATTCGCATCTATTACGTTGAAGTTCCCGGCTGTCTCCGCGTGGTTAGAGTTCTTCACGGCAAGCGCAACGTGCGGCGGATTTTAGGGCAGGGGAAAAAAGCTGAGGAATAGGCCCGCGTATCGCCCGTTCCGCTACAAGTTCCAGGGCCGCTGGTTCCGCTTGACGGACGTGCACGGGAATGTTGTGAAGCCGCTTATCGCGTAATGGCGCGCCGAAGAAACGGAATGAGCGCGTCGTTAACCAGTTGCGGACGTTCCTGCTGGATGTAGTGGCCCGCGCCCTCAATGATGAGGCTTCGTTCCAGGTTTGGCACCGTGACCGGCATCGCCGCAAGCGGTGCTCTCCCGGTAGGCCCGCTGATGACGATATCCTCCGTGCCCGCAATAAACAGAGCGCGCTGGCGGATCACCGCGCCAGCCCATGGGGCAAGCAACTCCCAATTGCGGTCGATGTTGCGGTACCAGTTCAATCCGCCGCGGAAGCCGGAGCGCTTGAAGTCCGCCGCCATGTAGTCGAGGTCGGCGTCGGTGAGCCAAGCCAGCGGGCGATCAGGTTCCAGTGAATTTTCGAGGATACCCTTACCGGGCTGCAGGATGTGCGTGGACGGACGGTTGCGCGGAGCATCGCCCGAACCGGTATAGATCCTGCGGCGGAGCGACACTTTTGGGTCGCGATCATATTCGGCGTCAGCGGGTCCGACGTCCTGGTAGTAGAGCCAGTAGTGCGTATAGAGCCCCGCCTCGCGAAGCAGTCGCAGCGGCGGAGCGGGACCGCGCTGCCGGAAGGGCACGCTCATCGCGGCGACCGTTGGGAACACATCCGGCCTCAGCAACGCCGCGTGCCAGGCGACAGTGGCCCCCCAATCGTGGCCGACAATGATGGCCTGCTTCTCCCCCAGCGCGGCGACCAGACCCACCATGTCGCCTACCAGATGCATGATGTTGTAGGAGGCGACTTCAGGCGGCGCGTCGGTCTGCCCGTAGCCCCGCATATCAGGCGCGACAACATGAAAGCCGGCATTGGCGATCGGCGCGATCTGGTGACGCCACGAATACCAGCTTTCCGGAAAGCCGTGGACCAGCAGGACAAGCGGTCCCGAGCCTTGTTCGGCGATGTGCATGCCGATGCCGTTGGTGTTGATCCGCCGGTGCTTCACATCTCGCAGTCCAGCGGGTTGGGCAACTGCCTGCGCGGCGCTGGCCGTCAAGCCGATTCCGGCGACCAGGCCGCGTCTTGAAAATGTCATCATTTGATCCTAGCACCACCCGCCGATTCCAAATTCCTCCGAAAACTCTCATCCCCGGGAGCCAGCGCGCACGCCTTTTCGAAGTAGCCGATAGCCGCCGCGCGGTCGCCCTGCAGCAGTACCACCTCACCCAGCGCGTTCCAAACCGGCGCTTCCGACGGGTTCAGCCGCGCCGCCGCTTCCAGGCTCGCCTTCGCGTCGGGCAACCGGTTCGCGCCCTTCTCCACCAGGCCCAACAGGTAACGATACAGCCACGTTGCCGGACTCATGCCGATCGCCGCCTGCGCATACTCGCGCGCGGCATCGTAACGCCGCAAATCGTAATGCAATCCCGCCAAACGGAACAACAAAGTCGCGTCTGCCGGCATTAATTCCCGAGCCAATTCCAACCTCTGCGCGGCACCTTCCAGGTCTCCCGATTGCAGCAGCTCCCGTGCTTCATCCACCAGTTTTGCGGCCTGCCGCCGCGCCGCCGCGTCGTCCTTTTCCTTCTTCGCCAATTCGGAAAATCTGGCCAACGCAGCGCGTCGCTCCTCCGCCAGGCCAAGCCCGCCACACGCCCGCGCCAGTTGATAGAACACCTGCGGCTCACTGGCTCCGCCGTGCTTCGCCGCCTGCTCCAACTCGCGCCGCGCCTCTTCAAACTGGCCCGCGCGATTCAGGGCCGATCCCAAAAGAAAGTGCGCCTCATAGGCATTCGGCCGGACCATCGCGGCCTTTCGCAGCAATGGCATCGCAGCGTCATGCTCGCCGGAACGCGCCAGCAAATTGCCCAGTCCGGTCAGCGCAGGAAAGTAATCCGCGCGAATCTCCAGCGCCTTCCGGAACTGCGCTTCCGCCCCGGCGCGATCCCCTCCCGCCGCGTAAACCGCGCCCAGATCGGCCCGTGCGTCCGGGAGCCCGCGAGAAATCGCGACCAGCGTTTCGAGCAGCGGCAGCGCCTTCGTATGCAGCCCATTCTTGAGATAAAGGTTCGACGCCGATCGCAACGCCGTCACATTTTTCGCCTCCAGCGCGAGCACCCGCGCATAGGCCGCGATCGCCTCGCCGTCGTTCCGCCGTTCCTCATAAGTGCTCCCGAGCGCCAAATGGGCCGCCACAAGTTTTGGATCGCACTGCGCCGCCGCTTGAAACGCCAGCAGCGCTTCCGTTGGCTGGCGCAACCGGTAACGCGACAGGCCGATGTACAGCGTGTTCGCGCAATCAGGCTTCCGCGCGTTCGCGGCCTCAAAGAGCCGGATCGCCGCCGCATAATCCCCCCGGTCGAACGCCGCTTTCGGATCCTGCCCAAACGCACCCAGCGCAAGCAGCCATACCGCCCGCTTCATTTGCGGTACGCCACGCTGGCCGTGACGCCTTTCCCCTGCGTAATCGTCAGAATCCGCCCGCCCGTTAAAGCCCCCAGTTTCTCCACCGTTCCATCCGGCCAAGTCACTTCCACGCCATCGACCCCAACCGCCCCGCCCATCCCAAACTGCAGCCGGAAATCGCTCTGCGACATAAAAGTCGATCCCGACCGCACTTCCCCCGTCAACACGCGCTTCCCAACCGTCACACGCGCCACCGCCCCAATCGCGCTTCGGTTGCTCTTCCCCGTTCCGGCCAGCTTCAAAGTAATGGATTGTCCCGCCGCCGCCGTATTGCGCAACAGGCTGACCCGCTCGTTCATATTGCTGATCAGCAGATCGGCCCTTCCGTCGTTGTCGTAATCGCCGGTCGCCAACCCCCGCGCCGCGGTTTTCGCCATCACCGCCGGTCCCGCTTCATTCGAAACGTCGGTGAACTTCCCGGCGCCCCCATTGCGATAAAGGATCCGCCGCTGCCGGTATTCGCCCAGCTTCACGTCCGGATACACATGTCCGTTCACCATAAAAATATCGGGCCAGCCATCGTTGTCGTAATCCAGAAACGCTATCCCCCAGCCGAGAAACTGCGTGTACTTGCCCAGGCCCGCCACCGCCGTCGTCTCCGCGAAACTTCCGTCGCGATTGTTGCGATACAGGTTAGGAAGGTCGTCGGTGAAATTGGTCTTCACCAGGTCGGGCCAGCCGTCGCCATCATAGTCCGCCACCGCCGTGCCCATTCCCGCTTGCTCCCGTCCGTCCTCGCTTAACGCCGCCCCGCTCTCCAGCCCCGTTTCCTCGAAGGTCCCGTCCCGCTTGTTGCGAAAGAGAAGGCTCGCTTGCGAATCCACCGCCACGTAGATGTCCGGCCACCCGTCCCGGTCATAATCCAATGTCGAGACCGAAAGGCTGTATCGCGGCCCCGGCGCTTCAATGCCCGCTTTTTTCGAAACATCCGTGAATCGAGTCGCGCCCCCAGCCGACTCGTTACGCCACAGCCGGTTCAACCCGCCGGAGAGCCCCTGCGGCCCGCACATCACCTTTTCCGACTTCCATTGGCACGGCTTCGGTCCATCGGGCCGCGGCGTGTTCTTCATATCGAAGTTCACGTAGTTGGCCACCATCAGGTCCAGCCGGCCGTCGCGGTCATAGTCCACGAACGCGCATCCAGTTCCCCAACGGCTCCCGATGCCGGGCATCGTAACGTCTTCAAACGTCCCGTCCCCGCGGTTGCGATACAACACGTCAGTACCCCAGTAGGTGACGTACAAATCGGTGAATCCGTCGTTGTCGATATCGCCCGCGCAGACTCCCTGGCCCCAACTCGATTTCGCCACGCCCGCCGCTTTGCTCACGTCGGCAAATGTCCCGTCTCCCTTGTTTCGATAGAGCCGGTTCACCGGTTCCTGGCCGGCCGGAAATCCTTCGAGCTTCGACGCCGTTACGCCGAAAATATCCAGCAGACCGTCGTTGTCGTAATCGAAAAAAGCCACTCCGGTCCCCAGCGTCTCCACAAGATAGTTTTTCCGGCGATCATCGCCGCAGTAGAAAATATCCTTCAATCCGGCCTTCAGCGCCTCATCGACAAAGAAGGGGCTGGGAGCCGCCCCGTACAGGGCGAACACGAAGAAGGCGGTCTTTCTAAAATGACCCATTTTCCGCTTCCTTGGCCTCGAAGATCTGGTTGGCCGCCACGTTGTTCCAGGTCTGGACAATCCCGCTGGGCCATCGGATTTCGATCCGCTTCACGACGCGGTCGCGACCCAGCCCAAAGTGGACGCGCTTGTCATGGGCCGAGAGATAACTGCCCGCCGTCGTGACGTAGCCGAACTGCTCGTGACCGGACTCGCCAATGATGTGAACCGAAGCGCCGATTCCGTCCCGGTTGCTCTTTTCGCCGATTGTGTTCACAAGCAGCCAGCCGTTGTCCGCCGCGGCGTTGCGGAACACGCGCGGCGCTCCAGTGCTGGACGACACGACGGCATCCACGGCGCCATCGCTGTTCAGGTCGCCAAACGCCGCGCCCCTGGCCGCCATCGGGGCTTGAAATGGCGGAGCCGCCTGAGCGGAAACATCGATAAACTCCCCGCTTCGGTTCCGCATCAGCAGCGGCGTCTCGCGATAGCGAAGCCCCGGCTGCGTCCGTTCAATATTGTCCATCACGTGCCCTTGCGCGACAAAAATGCGGCCCCACCCGGAATGCATCCGCGGGATGGCCGCCACGCCGGCGGTGTACGAAAACAGCCCCTTCCCCTTGTGGAAGAGCCCATATCCCTGGTTCGCCGGCCCATTCACAAAGCCGTCGGACCGGCCATCGTTATCGTAGTCGGCGAGGTCGGCGCCCATGCCCGCAAAGACCTTTCCATCTTCGTCGTAGGCGATCCCCATCGGCAGCGCGGCCTCCTCAAATGTCCCGTTGCGGCGGTTCCGGAATAACTGTTGCGGAAAGCTGTCGTTGGCCACCAGAATATCCGGCCAGCCATCCCGGTCGACGTCGTTGAATGCCACGCCCAGCCCCTTGCCCGGCGTCTTCGCGATTCCAGACTGAACGCTGACATCTTCAAACCGGCAGCCGCCCCGATTGCTGTATAAAATGTTGGCGCCCAGACAGGTCACGTAAAGGTCGGGCCTCCCATCGTTGTCGCAATCGCCAACCGCGACGCCTTGCCCGTAGCCATGTCCCCGAACGCCGACTTTGTCCGAAATATAGGCAAACGTTCCATCGCCCTGATTCCGATACAAGCGGTTCCAAAAGCGAGGTTCGGACTTGTCCGCCCGTACCCGCGATACCGAGCCGCGACCGTCAGGGAGCGGTCCTACCGGTCCATCCACCAGCGCGGCCCCATTCACAAAAAAGAGAGCGAGCCACCCATCCCCGTCGGCATCGATCATCGCCACGCCGCCGCCCATCGCCTCAATCAGGTATTTAGCGGGTGTTTTGCCGGCCTCGAAGACAAATCCAATTCGCGCTGACGCTGTCGCGTCCAAAAACGCCGATGGAGCGCTTGCCAGTACACCAAACAAGCCCAGCGCCAGAAAATATCGCATCTGGACCGAATGATAGCACTGTCGAAAGTGCCGCTTCCTTCGCCTGAATCAGCGCTCGCAGATCCAGCGCTCGCAGCCGTCGACCGTACGCGTCAACTTCGACCGGCGCCGAGTGAGCGTCGGCATACCAGCGTGGCCAAAATTGACAGACTCCCAGGAGAACTTATTTTTCAAACCAGCTCGATTCGCAGATCACGGCCAACTGCGTGTGCCGCGCGCGTTAGGATTTGCAGCGTCACCGAAGCATTACCGGGATCGAGAAGCCTATCAAGAGCCGCACGCCGCTTGTCGGACTTGCCAAGCCAGCGGCTCTTTCAGCGCGACTGCGCGGGTTTCTTCCAGGACGCCTTCCTCTTTCAAAAAGTCGTCCAGTGACGAGCCGATATGCTTGTTGCGCTTCTTCCTTTCGCAACCTCCTTCATTCTCCGTCTCGCCATGGCCAAGTCATCGGCAGGCGTTTTCTGCGTTTTCTTGATAAACCCGTGCAGCACGACGAGCATCTCATCGTGAAAGCACAAGAATCGCCGAGCGCACTTCCCACCAGTGGTCTTCCAATCGGCCAGCCGAACTGTACCCGCATGAGGTCGAGCCCGATAGCGTGCCGATCAGCTTTATCGAGGCCGCGCAGCCAATCGAGCACCGGTGCCCTGCCCGCTTCCGTGCGGTAAAACCGGACCGGCATATTCTTCTATTGTTCTTTACTCACCGCGTCTCAAATCCAGTATGTATCAAACTTGATACAGTGTCCGCTGGATTACCTCCAGCCCCAAGCCCCTACGGACAATGGCTACCAGGACGTAGGCGGAGATCGCGATCCAGATCTGGGACTTCACCGCGTTCTCGCTGGTGCCGTAGAACGCCTTGATCCGAAGATGTTGCTTGATCCATTTGAAGAATAGTGTGATGGACCCCATTTCCTATCTGCCGCGAATAGGTTGAGGAGTTCTTCGAGTCGTTCCCCGAAGTGCCTTCGGGATAAACACCACGCGCCAGATCTAATCCTCCCGCCTTTAGCCACGGCGCCGCGGAATCGAGAATAGGACGGGGCGCGGCGAGGCACCATGTCAGCGGGGAGTTCGGAAGTCTTGTTTTGCCCCAGGCGCAACGACCGCGCTCATCGATAGCATTTTTCCAGCGTCCTTAACCCTAAATCCGGCGGTTGAGCCGGTAGCAATGGCCTGTCACGCCCGCGTTTATTGAACGCCGCAACTGCTCCGCGCTTCACTCAATGGGTGAGGGCGAACCACACGCGGCGACCGCGTGGACATTGCAGCCGACCGCACCCCGCGCCGCCCAACCCGGTCGCCTTGAGCCGGTGGTTGTTTCGCGCCCCCTACGCAAACAGCCCGGGAATGATCTTGCCCCCATTGGCGACCCGGACCGGACGCCCAATCGAAGATTGGAATTCATGTGCCGGGTCGATGCCGAACCGGCTATAAAGCGTGTGCATCAGATCTTCGGGCTCAACCGGAAAATCGGTGACTTCCGTAGCGGTTGAATCCGTCGCGCCCAAAATACGGCCGCCCGGAACGCCGCCGCCGGCGAATACCACCGACCAGGCTTTGCAATGATGGTCGCGGCCGGCCCCCTCGTTGATCTTCGGCGTGCGGCCGAACTCCCCCATGCCGATCACCAGCGTCGTATCCAGCATCCCGCGCTCATGCAGATCTGTCACAAGGCTCGCGAACGCCTTGTCGAATTCCGGCAAAAGCGCCTTCTTGCAGATGTTGAAGTTGTCACCGTGCGTGTCGTAGTTAAGCCAGCCTTTGGCCACCGTGACAAACCGGACGCCCGATTCCACCAGCCGCCGCGCCAGCAGCGCGCCTTGGCCCACCGGCGTGCGTCCATACCGCTCCCGAAGCGCGTCCGTCTCAGCGCCCACGTCGAAGGCCTTCTTGGCGGCCGGAGACTGGATGAGTTCGTACGCCTTCTTAGTGAACTCATCAA
>CAMDKT010000262.1 GCA_945900935.1 Candidatus Sulfopaludibacter sp. SbA3
GCCGCTGAAGAATCTGCACTGTCCGAAGCTCGACCGCTCGTTGTCGGCTTTGCTTGAAGACATGGATCAGCGCGGCATGTTGAAGGAGACGCTCGTGGTTTGTGTCGGCGAATTCGGCCGCAGTCCGCGCATGGGCGTGTCGACATCGGGTAACTCCAATTCGCCCGACGGCCGCGATCACTGGCCGTATTGCTACAGCGCCGTCGTCGCCGGAGCCGGCATCGCCCGCGGCATGCAGTATGGCGAATCGGACGCCACCGCGTCTTCGCCGAAAGAAAAACCGGTCCATCCCAATGACCTGTTGGCGACGCTTTACTACTCGCTCGGTATCGATCCCGACATGGAGATCCGAAACCATCTGAATCAGCCGCGCGAGCTGGTAAAAGGAAAAATCGTCACCGATCTGTTCGCTTAACAAAATGAAAAAGTTATTCCTGCTCCTTTTCGCCGCCTTGTGCGTGTTCGCCCAGCCGAAACCGCCCGAAGTTCCGGCCGATGTCCAAGCCGATTTCGACGTTGAATACTCGCGCGTCGGTGAGCGCGTGGCCATGGATATTTTCCGGCCAAAAACGATGAACGGCGTGCAACCCGCCGTGCTTTGTATTCACGGCGGTGGATTCCGTGCCGGTTCACGCGCCAGCTACCATGCACTGGCAATCAAGCTGGCCCAACGTGGTTATGTCGCGGCCACGGCGAGTTATCGGCTGGCTCCGCGCCATCAGTTTCCAGCGGCCGTTGAAGACGTGAAGGCGGCCGTGCGATTCCTGCGCGCGAACGCCAAGAAGTACAGTATCGACCCGGACCATATCGGGACCACCGGAGGCTCGGCTGGCGGGCACTTGGTTTTGATGCTCGGCCTGACGGGCGATAACAAAGTCTTCGACGGCTATGGACCCAACCTCGATCAATCGGCGAAAGTGCAAGCGGTCGTCAACTACTACGGCCCCACCGATTTCACGAAGTCCTACGGCAAAAGCGTTGACGCGCATCTCGTGCTGCCATTGTGGCTCGGTGGCGATCTGGAGCACGAGCGGAAGTCTCATCAGGTTTCCAGCCCGCTGCATTACGCCAATCCGCTTGCCGCGCCGCTACTTTCCATTCACGGCACCGAAGACAAGTACGTCGAACACGCGCAATCCGTTTGGATCACCGAACGCCTGCAATCCATGGGCGCCGAAGCCGAGTTGCTAACGCTCCCCGGTGCCGGTCATGGCTTCAAAGGCGCTGACGCCGAAAAGGCCGAAGCCGCTCTATTCGCCTTTTTCGACAAGCAGCTCCGCGTGAAAAATCAGCGAAAGGTGCTGATTTCCGATCATGGTCCGAAGGGCGAAATCGTGCTGATGAACTGGCCGTCGGGCCAGGAGCTTGCCCGTTACCCCAATGGCCGCGGCCACGACGTCCAGCCATTGCCAAATGGCCATGTGCTTTATACTGTTGCCCCCGAACACAAAGTCGTTGAAGTCGATGCTCAGGGCAAGCGCGTGTGGGAATGTTGCGACAAATTGGAGCACCCGCTTTCCGCTCAGCGCTTGGGAAATGGCAATACGCTCATCGGCGATGCGAAGGCCGGCCGCGTTATTGAAGTCGACAAGATGGGCAAAACCGTGTGGCAATACGCCAGCGAAGATATCGGCAACATGCGTATGAGAAATTCCAGGCGCACCGCCGCCGGGACCACGCTGATTTGCGTGGAAGCCGTCGCCAAGGTGATCGAAGTCGATAAAGATGGCAAGATCATTTGGAGCTGGCAGGCGCCGGGCGATCTCTCCAAACGCCGACTCTACCAAGCGTCGCGGTTAGCCAACGGCAATACCCGCATGACGATTTCCGATCCCGGCGAAATCGTGGAAGTAAACCCCAAAGGCGAAATCGTCCGTTCCATCGCCGGAAACAAGATGGACATCCAAATGGGCTGGACCAGCGGGCACGACGAATTCCCCAACGGCAATCTCTTCATCTCCGACTACACCGGCCGCCGGCTGCTGGAAATCGACCCCCAAGGCAAAGTGGTCAACCAACTCCGCATGGGCCCCCGCACCGTCGCCTCCGTCGCCGTCGTCCGTTAAGCGCCCCGCGGATAGCACCCCAAAACGTGGACCGCGTCAGCGAACTCGCCCAGATGCCCCAGCGCCCTTTGCGCCACTTCAGCATCTACATGTTCCAGAAAATCGACGTAAAAATGGTATTCCCACGGCTTTCCGCGCAACGGCCGGGATTCAATCTTACCCAAATTGATGTCCCGCAGCGCAAACACACTCATCGCCCGGAATAGCGCCCCCGGCACATTCCGCAAATTGAAAACAATCGACGTCTTCCAATCGCCCTTCCGCGAAGCGGGACGGGGCGTTGCCTCCCGCCTCAACAGAAAAAATCGCGTAAAATTCTGCCGGTCATCCTCAATCGAACGCTTCACGATATGCGCTCCGTAATACTCCGCCGCAACCGATGACGCAATCGCCGCCGCCCCCGGCTCCGGATTCTCCATCAAATGCTTCACGCTCCCCGCCGTGTCGTAAAACTGCACTCTTTCGATCTGCGGATTCTCCGCGAAAAAGCGCAGGCACTGATTCAACGCCACCGGATGCGAATACACCCGCCGAATATCCCGAAACCGAATTTTCCCGTGCGCCATTAAGTTGTGGACAATCCGCAGATTCGTCTCCCCGATAATTGGCAGTTGAAATCGCAACAAATGGTCATAATTCTCGTGAATCGACCCATGAAGCGTATTCTCAATCGGCACCACCGCCGCATCCGCTTTCTTCATTGCCACCGCTTGAAATACCTCCTCAAATCGCTGACACGGCAGTACAACAACGTCCGGTCCCAATAACTTCCTCGCCGCTTCCTCGCTAAACGCCCCACGTTCCCCCTGAAATGCCGCCGTCAGTTTTTTCATTCTTCGTCCTTTCGAGTTCCGTCCCACCGCCGCGCATCCGGTGCCGGCAATCCGATAAGATCCAATACCCGGTCCACACACTGATCCACAATGTCTAAAACCGTATCCGGCTTGCTGTAAAAGCCCGGAACCGGCGGCGCAATAATCGCCCCCATTTCGGCCAACTGAACCATCGTCCGCAGATGCCCCAAATGAAACGGCATCTCCCGGACCATCAATACCAGCCGCCGCCGCTCTTTCAGTGTCACGTCCGCGGCTCGTGTAATCAAGTTATCCGTGATCCCGTGCGCAATCGCCGACATCGAGTGAATCGAACAAGGCGCCACCACCATCGCCTGTGTCGTAAAACTCCCCGACGCTAACCGCGCTCCGATGTCTTCCTGCGGATAACTAAAATCGGCCATTTCTCGAAACGCGAGTGCTTTTTTACCCATTTCCAGCCAAGCTGTCCGCTCGCCGGAGCGGCTGAGTATCAGATGTGTCTCCACTCCGTCCGCTTTCCGCAACTTTTCCAGCAGCCTGAACCCAAAAATAGACCCTGATGCCCCAGTCACTCCGACCACTATTTTCGTTTTTTCCACGTTGGCAAATCGCTTGTTCTGAATTCAGAACAAATACTCCTTTTATTCGTTATCTCTTCGCTGTGCTTAGTGATACACTCAGTTTACTGTTTCCAGGGCTCTGGGACAGCATCATATCATGGACGATGCAGGCCAACGCCTGAAACGGGCGCGGGAGAGATTGAATCTCCGCTACCGGGACGTCGAAGACGCCAGTCTTCGAATTGCCGAACGAAGAAAAAACGACGAATTTATCGTAGCTTTGTCTCGCCTCTCTGACATTGAAAACAAAGGGACTGTTCCGTCGATTTTTCGAATGTACAGCCTCTGCGCGATCTACCGTCTGGACTTGTCCGAGGTCCTTCAATGGTACGGCGTCGACACCACCCAACTGCCAGCCGACTCGGCCCAGGTTGAAATCGAGCGCACTCACCTTATCGGGTTCCAGGTCCAGGATCAGGGCGAAGTCCAACTCCCGCTCCGTCTCGATCCCGGCATCGACCTCGAAAAGACAACCTTCCTCAGCCGTATGATCCAACGCTGGGGCCGGCTTCCCCTTATGTTGTTGAACGGATTGGATTTGAAGGCGCATCGCTATGCCTACGTTGGCAGTGAGGACTGGTCCATGTACCCCCTCATACAGCCCGCTTCGCTCGTGCTAATCGATGAATCAAAACGTCGTATTGTCATGACTGGCTGGTCCAATGAGTTCGAACGGCCCATCTACTTCTTCGAACATCGTGACGGCTTCGCTTGCGGCTGGTGCCATCTGGAGGAAAACCGCCTTGTCTTGCAACCCCATCCCGCCTCCATGTGCTCTCCGCGTATCTATAAGTATCCGGAGGAGATAGACGTGATTGGCCAGGTCGTCGGCGTTGCTATG
This sequence comes from Candidatus Sulfopaludibacter sp. SbA3, assembly GCA_945900935.1. GTDB lineage: Bacteria > Acidobacteriota > Terriglobia > Bryobacterales > Bryobacteraceae. The sequence continues at coordinate 4,343 of CAMDKT010000262.1, forward strand.
CGCTATGACCCTGCGCGGCGACGCCGAACCGCTGCCGCAGGATCTTAGTGGCTCCACGCATGTCGCTGGCAAACAGCGATTTTTCCGCCGACAACGATCCCGTCGGCAGAAGCCCGCTCCATGTTTCGGCTCTCGACCAGTGCCGCAACACTTTTAACGGGTCTTCTCCCGTCGTTCGCAAGTAGATGTCTAAATCCTCGACCTTTTCTTGCAATCCTAGCGCCAGCCACTCCTGAAAGGCCCTTCGGTGGCTTACCCGAATCGCCTTATCCGCATCCCCGTCACCGTAAACCAGCGCCAGCCCATGATGCTCATAACGCCCGGTTATTGGGCTTCGCAGCGTTGATAGGTAGACTATACGTCCTACCAGTACTGGGATCTGCGAAAGCGTATGCCGCCATAGATCCGTGTCGGCGCTGCGCTCCAGTAAGCTTTTTGGACGTGCGGTTCGCATCGGCTTCTGATAAGAATTCTACAGCAAATCTTTCTATTTTTGGCTAATTCTTTTCGTCCGGTGCTAAACGAAACACCTTAGGACTATGTTCCATTTTCAGAAAAGGTCTAGGGAGTTACTACCAGTACCAATGGAACTAATGCATCCTAATCTCGTTCGGTGCGTTGAGCAAGAAAATACGGCGCTGGGTTCCGAAAAGCTGGTCATTTGTGCGAAACACCGCTTGTGGCGTTCGCCGCCGCTAATTGTCGATTAGCGAAGACTTTCCGGCTTCAGGACCCAAGTTCGATCGAGGTGGATGTCATCACCCCGCTCGACAACTGTTCCATTCGAAAAATAGAGGAAAAAATCATGAAAAAGAGCTTATTGGTCGCCATTTTACTTCTCCCGCTTGCCTTTGCCAAGGCCTCTTCCGGATCACAAATCGTCCCGCTGCCTGATTGCTACCCCTGCGAGCCTGACACGCGCAGCACCGCCAGCGCCGCCCGCATCCTTCCGCTGCCTGAATGCTTCCCCTGCGAGCCCGATTCGCGCAACACCGTCAGCGCCGCCCGCATCCTTCCGCTGCCCGAATGCTACCCCTGCGAGCCCGATTCGCGCAACACCGTCAGCGCCGCCCGCATCCTTCCGCTGCCTGAATGCTATCCCTGCGAGCCCGATTCGCGCGACATCCACGCCACCACAACAAAGTTGATCACCCCCGTGCGCGGCCTGCGCCGGGAAGCGTAATCTCACCACTCTGATCGGCCAGGCCGCGATGCAGTCTTCTCGCGGCCTTCCGTTTTCCGCTCCCCTCCACGAGCGGAAAATCAACCTGGGCGGGTGCCGCCTCTACCTCCTCCCGCAATTCCAATTTCTGGGGGGTACGTAATGGTATTATTAGGAAGTCCCTAAGGTCCCAGATGGCACCCGACTTGGTTCAGTTGAAAAGAACGATCACGGTCCTAACCGTACCAGCCTATTTTCTGGTCGCTTGGGCCTTTTACCGCCGGAACCTTTGGCGATCATATTTTTTCTTTTGGATCTGCCTCATAACCGAGGGTGCGGCCTTGGCGGCTACGCAATTCGCCACCGGGAATCGAGCCGCGATTTTTATCATCTACCGCGTGGCTCAACCATTTCTCTGGATTCTATACATCCTAATGGTTATCGAGGTTTTCCAAAAGGTATTCGCCAAATTCCCCGGGATCGCCCGTTTCGCGCAAAAGGTAGTCCTGGTTTCGATGGTCTTAGCCTTCTTGTTCGCCTTGGCATCCATGGGCGGTGACCTTAGCAGTGGGTGGAGCGGGCGGCCAATGCTCATCCGCTACGCAGTCATCCTGCGCGCCATCACCAGTGCCCTTAGCGTTTTCATGATTTTCATCGCGGCCTTTTTGGTTTGGATGCCCGTTCCGCTGCCTCCGAACACCATTCGCCACAGCTTTCTCTTCTTCTTTTACTTCTTTGTCACAACCGGCGTCTATTACATCCTGACCACCGGTGCCACCGCGTTCGTCTCGGTCGCAAATCTCGTCACCAGCGCCCTCACCTTGGCCACACTCGGCGGCTGGTATTTTCTCGTCCAACCGGAAGGCGAAACCGTCCCTGCCGGAGGCGCCGCTCCCCGCGCCTCCGCCTCCGACATGCTTGGCCGCCTCGAAGCATTGAACCGCGCCCTGTCCCGTCGGCAGGAATAAGGTGGAAAGAATGCGTGCTTTTTTTCCTTCATTAATGGAGAATATTTGCAAAATACGGTTGCGCTCCGCTCTTTTTCCGTTTAGCCTGTATTCAGAAGCCTACTGCGGGTTGTCTAGCCCGGAAAGATTTGTACTCTCAACCGTTGCGTCGAGGGTCACAAACAACGAGATAGGCGGGAGGTTCCAGAAAATATGACAGCATTCCCAGTCATCGTCGGGTTGTTTAGCAGTATTGTTTTCCTTGTGCTTCTGGTCAAATTGGTGCAGCGGAATCGTGCGCTTCGTTCTGAGTCGGCTGTTAATTCAGACCACCAGGCAGCTTGGTCCGACGAATGGTTCGAGGAGTTCTCTTCGTTCCGCTATCTGCCCATGCGCCGGCTGCTCTCCGGTGAGGAAGAAGAGTATTGGATGCAGTCGACGGATGGTTCCAAGTACCGCCGCGAGGAGTTTCGCGCGGAACGGCGCCGCTTGTTTCGTGAGTACCTGCAATTGATTGCCGTTGATTTCGGACGCCTCTCCCAGGGTGTTCGTCTTTGCCTCGTCCACGCCACTGAAGATCGGACGGCGGACATTTCGCGCTTGGTTAGCCTGGAATGGTCGCTCCGCAAACTGCTTTGGCGGGCCGAAGTAAGCATCATGTTCCATTGGCTTGGTGTCAAACCGGTCGATGCTACCCAACTCATCAACGCGCTGCAAGGTTTCGAATTCTCCCTCCGTGAGAATCGCCTCAGCGGCGCTTCCGCCTAGTCTTATCCTCCCTAATCAGCTCCGAAGGCTCCCCGCCTTCGGAGCTTTATTCCCCCCCTCATGCTCTTCGACTCCATCCTCTTTGATTTCGACGGCGTTCTCGCCGACAGCGAAGGCGTCCATTTTGATTGCTGGACCGCCATCCTCACTCCCCTCGGTATACCTTTAACCTGGGAAGCCTATTGCGCCGAATGCATCGGAATTACGGACCGCGCCATGCTCGAAGTCCTCGCCCGCCAAAAAACGCCTCCCCATGACGTTGAGGATCTCTGGCAGTATTACCCAATGAAAAAGGCGCTCTTCCGCGAAAAAGCCTACGCCAATCCCCCTATCCCTGAAGCCACCCGCTCTCTCGTCCGCGAACTCTCCGCCTACCAACTGGCGGTCGTCTCTTCTTCCGGCCGCGCCGAGGTCGAACCGGTCCTCGAACGCGCTGGTATCCATGATTGCTTCGCCACCATCGTCACCGGCGACGACGTCAAAAACCGCAAACCCCACCCCGAGCCCTACCTCCTCGCCGCCGCGCGCCTGAGAGCCAAACGCCCGCTTGTCGTCGAAGATTCCGAACCCGGCGAAGCCTCCGGTCTCGCTGCCGGTTTCTCCGTACTCCGCCTGGAAAATCCTTACGAACTTTCCGCGGCGTTGTTAAGGCGGTTAGCCCCTACTAAAGCAGACGAAAATCTTGTAAACTGTTCCTAACACGCATGTGCAAAAT
>CAMDKT010000263.1 GCA_945900935.1 Candidatus Sulfopaludibacter sp. SbA3
CGGGCCTACTCGGCGGCTCTGGTGGCGACCAACCCGATCAAGGATTAGTCGGCCGGAACTCATCTGGACGATGGGTAGAACGCGTTCCTTCCGTCGCGTTCTCGATCTTGGGTTGGAGTCGATGGGCGGGAGGCCGTTGATCCACGCCAAGCGGGTCCTCCGCGTAGAGTGGTCGCGCGATTCCAATCAAGACCTGAGCGAAGCCGGCAAAAATGCGCCAGTCGCGTGTTTCGTTGGCGTCGGCTAAAGTGCTGCGCGCCACGTCGCCGCGAAACCCCAAGTGAAAGAGTTTTCCGGTCACCGAACCTAAGCACGCCTCGATATCTCGCAAGCTCTCGCGATAAGTCAGTTGCGCGAAAGTCATCGCTCAATACGGATTCCAGTAAGAGAGCTTTCTCGGCTTAGAGCCATTGTGATAACGGGTCACGCACTTATGAAACTCTTTGTGAGGAAGATGCGCGATCCATTTGAAGGGGCCGTATTTACAGCTTTTCGTAAAGTACTTTACCGGACACTAGTGATTTCGAAACCACTCGCTCACACCCCCCGCCCAAACAACCCCACACAATACCCCATCCCCACCAACCCATCAAAAAACCGTTCCGCCTGCCCCGCCAAATCCTCGCTCTGCACCATCACCCCCAACTCAATATTCCGCAACTGCGCCGAGTCCGTGAAATTCGCGCTCGAAATAAACAAAATCTGCCCGTCAATAATCACGCACTTCGCATGAAGCACCGCCTCCGGCTCCGCCCCCAAACTCCGCGGATCATAGTAAACCTCCGGCATCGGCATCCCCTCCGGCCACTGATACCGCACAAAGTCACTCCGAAACCCCGCCAGCGCCGCCTCATCCGTCCGCCTCCTCTCCGTCCACTGCACATCCAAAAACATCTGCACCCGGAACCCCGGCACATCCCGCAGCTTCGCCCCCAATACCTCAAAAATCGCCCGCCCGTTAAAAACCTTGTACCCCGAAATCACCACCGAATGCCGCGCCCGCCGAAACAAATCCTGCACCACAACCTGCGTATCCCGGTTCTCCAAACCCCGCGCCGCCGGCCCCGTCGTCACCAGTTGCGCCGCGCGCTCAATCGTCATCCGCCCCTCCCGTGACAGCCGCAACAGCTCCAAAGCATCCGCCAACGCCGCCCCGTCCCCCGCCATCAACGCCAACGCCTCCGCCACCGCCAACGCCCGCGACGCCGGTAAATACCGTCCCAACGCGCTCGAACTCACCGGCACTCCCAACCGCCCAGACCGCAGCGCCCCCGCCACCGCCGCCAACTCCGTCCCCGTTAGCGCCAGCAGCGCCGTCATGAAAAAAACTCCGCCCCCACCCCCTCCACCGTCTCCACCACCAGCGCCCTATCCAGATACTCGTTCATCGCCTCGCAACTCGTCTCGGCCAGAAACTGGCACCCATGGCACGCCGCCCCGTGCAAATACCGCCGCTCCTCCGCGCTCGCCGGATCATGCTGCGCGCACACCGGATCGTTCGAACACAGCCGCCCCACCTCCAACGCCTGCTCTACCAATTTATGAATCCGCCTCCCCGTATCCACCAGCCCGCCCAGCGTCCCTTCCGCGTCCGCGCTCGCCGTATACAGCAACACCCCATACCCAATCCCCTCAATCGCGTAGATTCGCTCTTTAATCGAACTCGCCGGGTACCCGCACTCCAATGCAATCGCCGTCAGCAACAAGTGCGAAAACGAATGAAGCATCAAATGCGGCAACGGGTACGGCACTGACTTCGGATGATCCCGTTTCCACCGTTCAAACCCGCCCTCCAGTTGCAACCTCCGCCTCACCACCTCCTTCCGCCCCATCCACGAAGCAATCGCCTCCTTCCGGAACTGCACAAATATCCCTTCCCCACGGTTCTCCACCGCCGGCACCCACTCCACCGGATCGGCCAGCGGCGCCAGCCGCACATGCATATCGGCCTCCCCTTCCGCATCCGGGGTCGCCGCCTCGAAACGTGTAAACCCAATCAGAGCCGAAACCTCCCGCAACCGGTGTACCAGCACCACCCGTTCAATCCCCGCCATCCACGGCGCATCCCAAATCTCCCGAGGCAAGGTACGCGCAAAAAACGTCCCCTCCATCACATCGTTCCCCATCTCAACTTTCGATGAAATCAGCGTCTCCAACTCCGCCGCCTTCACCGTCTTTTCCGCCCCGCTCCCGCCCCCGCTCCGCGCCGTAATCTCGTTCCAAACCTCCTCGTCCGAAATCCCCTCCAGCGCCTCTTTCACCTTGTGTTTCCGGCGCTCCCGCGTCACATCACCCACATCCTCGGCCGTCTCCAAAAAATCCCAAACAGCCGATACCGCCGTCCGCACCGTCTCGTCCCGCTCCGGCAACGAAATCACGCTCAACTTCTGTGGAAAATACGTGTTCGACGCCGTTCGCACCAGCAACCGGTTCGGCTCCGTGCATCCCGCCGGCATCTTGGGGCCCAGCCACGGCCGCGCTCCATCGCACCGCCCCAAAGTAAACTTCTGGAACTCCACGGCGCCCGAAAGCGCCCGCGCCCGGCCGCAATCGCACCGCACTCGAATATCGCCGATATCCCCGGAAGTCCCGGTCTCATCCAGATACAATCGCCGTCCCGCCTTATTGCAATCCGTCTTGCCCTCGTGCGCAAAGAAGTACCAGTCAATATCCCCCAGATGTCCTTTCGGGCAAGCGCGTACAAAACGTATCGGAACGGTCCGGTACTTCTTCCCGTCCAGGACGTAATACTGCCCGGTCATCTTCGTTCGTGGCACCAGCACCCGCGTCAACACCGCCCCATTCTTCTCCCCGTCCTGAGTCACAAACCACTGCGGGAACTCAAAAACGGAAATCCCCGTCTTCGGCGCTCCCAACGTATCATCCGCCGGTGGCGGCGTCTCTAACCGCACCCGGGGAACGTTAAGCGCCACGGCAATCTTAGCCGCGAGTCTCGGCTCCGAAATCGTCGTCCGCCCGCCGGACCAAAACCGCAGTCCGCCAATCAGAACCGAGTACCGTTCCAAATCCGCCATCGCCCCCGGCCCATACGATGTAATCAACTGGCTCGCCCGGATCTCCCCGGCCGGCCTCTTGTTTGGTCCCGCCATCGCTTACTCCCCCATCCTTTCGTCTAACTCTTCCGCCCGCAGAATCCATAGATTCACCGGAGCCTCCACATCCCGCAACGAACGGTTAGCCCGAAACTTCTTCTTCGCGCTCCAACTCGGCAAATTAGCCAGTGCCGGGTCCAGGAACTTTTGCAACAACCCGTTCGCCTCGCCCGCTTCCGTCGCGCTATAGGCCAGTTGTCCGTTCTTCACCACCTCACTGGACCAGCACTCCAACAGGTCCATTACCCGCGCTCGCACCTCTTTCCGCAGCCGCTCCCGGTCTTCCGGCGGATCCACGTCTTTCCGGTGGTCATGCGCCCGCTCCGCAATCGTCTCCACCACCTCATCGAACTTCGCCCGCTCATTCAGAATCTCTGTCGCCCCGAATTTCGGAGTCAGCACCGCCACACTCTGCCTCGCCAACCCCACCACCGTCGCCGCCAGCCCCCGGTCCAACGCCCTTGGCGAAAACGGCGTCACACTCGTCGCCTCCACGCTCCGGTAGAACGTGTCGTGATAAAAGCAAAATTTCTCAAAATGCGACCGGTCCCGCGGCTTATGCAAATTGAACACATTCACCACCAACCCCGGTTTTGTGTCCTGCCGCCCCACCCGGCTCGTCGCCTGAATATACTCCGCGCTCGATTTCGGCTGACTATACACCACCATCAGTCCCAGCCTCGAAATGTCCAACCCAACAGAAATCATGTTCGTCGCCAGCGCCACGTCCACCCGGTCCTTGTCATGGAACCCCAGCCCAAGTTTTCGTTTATATTCCGCCACCATCGGCGTCGGCACCCGGCTCGTCAACTCCACCGGTTCATGCCGGATCTCCCGGTCTGCGAACACCGTCTCCGTCTCGCTCGGCCGCTTCCGGTCCGCGTATCGAAGCACATCCTTTCGCACCTCATCCTCCACCAACCTCCGCGCCCCGCCCAACTCCCGCAGCGCATTGAAATATCCCACCAGCGTCATGTAAGGGTCCACCGGATTCTCTTTGTTCTTCGCCCCGCCCTCTGCCACCCACAACTTCTGCGCCGCCGAAAGCAACGCCCGGTACGTCCGCAACATCACCACCTTCTGGCTCTTCCCCTGCGCCGCGATCCCCACATACAGCCGCGCCGGACTCTTCGTCGAAGCTTCCGTCGTCGCAAAAAACGAATCCCGCCGGTCCGGCCCCGGTGGCGGAAACAGATCCACTTGCATCCGATTAAACAGCGCCCGAATCTGATGGTCCGCCCGCCGTACCGTCGCGGTCGAAGCCACAATTTTAGGCCGGATCTTGCGCCCGCCCACCTTCCGCACACACAACTCCTCCACCGCCGTCTCGTACAAACCCACCATCGTCCCCAGCGGCCCGGATATCAGATGCAATTCGTCCTGGATAATCAAATCCGGCGGCGGTAACTCCCCGCCCGGCAGCGGTGATCCCTGATTGTCCGAATCGCACGGGCCATAGAATCCCCACCGCTTATCGAACCGGCTCACCCTCCCAAAAAACGCTCCAATCCGTCCCTCCCACGGCAACCCGGCAAACTTATCCACCGTCGCAATCAGGAAGCACGGCAACCGTCGATAAATCTGGTCGTCCACTCCAATCACCGGCAGCGCCAGTTCCGTGTTGAACACGCACCGGTAGGAACCACAGCGAACAACCAACTCCCTCGGATAATCCCTTGTCGGCTCCAGTTTGTAGCATTCCGGCGTGAACTTACTCCCGCACCACGGACACTCCTCAATCGGCAGCGGAGACTTCTCCCGCTTCGAGTTGTTCTGGTAATCCAGCGTCACCCGCCGCGCCGTATCCGGATAATCCTCATCCTTCGACCCCATTTTGTTCGGCGTCGCCGCGCTCCCCACCCACAGCCCAATCTCAAACGGCCAATCCCCCAACACCGTCACATCCCGCCGCCGCATCAACTCCAACGCGCAAACCAGCGTCGCCGCCCGTCCCAACTGGTCCAGCGTCAGCAGCCGCAGCGTATACCGCATCAGCACGCTCATCCCCGCCCCCGTATACCCAGGGTTCCGCAGCCGCCGCAGAATCAGCGTAAACGACGCCAATCCCAAATACGCCTCCGTCTTGCCGCCGCCCGTCGGGAAGAACAGCAGATCCACGGTCTCCCGGTCCGCCGTCTCCGGCTTTGCAATCCCCGGCAGGTTCATCAGCACAAACGCCAACTGGAACGGCCGCCACTTCGGCTCCACAGTTGCCGGATCCCGCTGCCGCATCACCCCGAACCGCTGCCGCGCCGCCATCGCCATCGCCTCATTCGCCAGCCGGAACGCCAGCAAACACTGCGCATCGGCCAGCAGCTCAATCCCGTCCGCAATCCGCTTCGCCGCCACCTCCGCATTCCGCAACAGGTACAACCCCGTCTCATGACGCGTGGCCAGCGTCCCCTGCAAGCCCACCCGCTGCGCCTCCATCCACACCCGGTACTGCACGACCAGCGGCAGCAGTCGCGCCGCAGCCTCCGCTCCATCGGTCAACCCCGCCAACGCGTCCATCCCCAACTCCACCGCCACGTCGCCCGGCACCACACGCTCTACCTCCGCCTGCGGCAGCCAACACGTCCGGATCCGCCGCTCCGTCTCCACCTGTGTCGCTACATTGTGGCCCGTCGCATACTCCCGAGCATCCCGGTACTGCAAATCCGCCACCAAGTCGTCCTGATCGCGGGAACCCACCGTCCGCAAATCCGGCCGCGCCACAAACCCCCGTTCCGCCTCCACCGTCAACTCCACTTGGAACGCGTTCGCCTCATCCGCAACCTCGTCCGGCTTCACGGGCCGCCTGTTAATCACGAACACGCTCACCGCCCGGCATCCCTCTGGCAGCCCCGCCATCCCCACCGGCCGCACCAGATACCCCACGCGCAGCCCCCCGGAGTTCGGCACCTTGTCTTCCAGTAGCTGCTTCGTCGCCTTCCCCACCTCAACCATCACCGTCTCCGAGCGGTCGCGCCGCGTCCACCGCTCCCGCGCCGTCGCCGGGTCAGTACACGCATAGTCGCCCCACCGCACCGTCACCGTCAATTCCGCCTCATCCGGCTGCACCAGAAAACTCAGCCCCACCGAACTCGGCAGCGCCCGCTGCCGCCCCGCCGCCCGGTCCGGAGCCCGTTCATCGTCCAGCCCCTCTTTTTCCCTCACCGCGTCAAACTCATCGTCCTCCGCGCCAGCCACAAACCGCTGTTGATCCGGGGCCGACGATGGAATCAGGTACCCCGTCAGATACCACCGCGAAGGCCACTGCGCCAACTGCTCCTGCGCATCGCCCAAGTCCTTTCTGGGCCCAATGCAGTCCAGCTCCAACGCCTCCACCAGCTTCTTGCGAACCTCTTCGGAAGTCATAGGCTAAAACAATCGCTCCTGCGCTTCGGGCTTTTTCTTGGTCTTGGACTCGTCGCGTTCCATTGCGGGTACTACCGTTCCCTGTTCCGCCGCCCGTTGCCGGTTCAACTCCAGTAACCGCGCCAGCAACTTGTCCCGGATCTCGTCCCGCCACCGCAACCGGAACTTCTTTTTCTTCGGCTTCTTCCGGCCATCGAGGGCGGTATCGTCGTCCTCTTCCTCATCCGCAAATTCGGGCTCGAAGTCGCACGGCTCCTGCAGGTCCAGCCATCCATAGGCTTCCAACACCGCCGCGTCCATCTCGGCATGTAACTCCCGCAGCTTCCGGATATCCGGTTTCTGATCCTCCGGATCGTGGAACCGGTTGTAGGTCTTCGTCAGCCCTTTATCTGTTTTCACCATCAACTCGGCCCGGTAGTTGTAGTAAGTCTCGCCGACCGCCGCCAGGTTCTCCGATAGCTCGTAATCCAGCGGAAACGGGAAGGTTTCGAAACAGTCTGATGGCGTGTACCGCAAGTCGTCCTTCATCGACGACGCCATAAACCGCGCCCACACCTCGTGTACCCGTGACTGCAGGGCCGAGAAGGGCGGGTAGGTGTCAATCGTAATGACAACGGTAGAATCTGCAAGGACAGAGCTACTTGGCACCATCGTAACCCCCCAGTGCGGGGAATGACGGGAAAGCGCCATCATCCCTTTCAACTTCGATTTAGCAGACTTCAGTTCCCCTCTCGCTCTCAAGAACCGCCACCAAATTTGTCGCCCCATCTCATCGCTGATTTTCGCGCGTTCAGGCTTTACCCTCTGGCGCACAATCTCAAGCAACTCCGGCCAATCCTCCGCCACCGGATCGGGATAATCAACCGGCACAACGCCACTCCGCACCCACTCCCGCTTCGTCTCAACTGCCGCCGTAAGCCACGAACCACCCACTTCCGCCCTCCGCAAAGGAAAATCCTCAAAGTTAATCACAAACCGGTGATGCGCATGCGTTGGCGAATCATTGATCTCCTCGCCCCCCAAATACGGAAAGATCCGTTCCTGATTTGCCGAATCCGCCGCAATCAACCGCCGCATCTCCGCCAATGACGAAGCCTGTCCCTTCTTGTCCGTATCGTCGAACGTGAACCCCATCCCGAGAATGTAACTCCCGATGAAGCTCTTGTCTTCATTGGCTTCAAGTGCAACCGGATCTTCATGCCCACCCTCATAGAACAGGTAAGCGGTAATTTTGGATACCTCGCGTTCATTCAGAACTCGCAACCCTGCCAACTCCCCTCGCACTGCATGAACAATGCTCACTACGACCGCTGCCTCCCCGGGCCACTTTAGCCGCTTAGTCGCCCGGTAAATAGTCCCGCCATGCAAACAGATCCATCGCAGTCCAGTCGAACGAGTATCCCCCTGCCCAATCGTTTTTGTGGCAATCAATCCAAAACACCCACCCGGCTTCAGCAAAGTA
>CAMDKT010000264.1 GCA_945900935.1 Candidatus Sulfopaludibacter sp. SbA3
CTCCACCGCTGCATCACCACGCACTGGAACCTCGCCCTCATCTCCGCCGGCCACAAGCCCAACGGCAATCTCGCGCCCGAACTCCATGAACTCAAAGCCATGGCCGACGCCTCCGCCGAACTCCTTGCCGGCAACGGTCTCGTTCCCAAAATGAACCGCGAAATCGACCGCCTTCAGCAAACCCTCGCCCGCGCCGAGCGCCGCCTCAAGTTCATCCACGCCAATTTCCCGGACTTCGCCCCCGCCCGCCACAAACGAACCGAAGAAAAAGAGGAAGAAAACGTTGCAAACGAAGGACTTAACGAAACTTAACCCGAAAAAGACGAAAACGAGCTACCCCCCATTTTCACCTCCGAAAACGTCCCGGAAGTCATCGAAGCCTACAAAAGCGAGTTCCCCGGCCGCCGCATCGTCATCGTCCCCCAAGAAAACTTGAGCTACGACGACAACATGCCCAAGGCGCCCAGAAAGGCGAAATAAAAACCATGACCAACCGGGCCAAATGGAACGACATCCTCCAGCCGACAAGAGAACTGCGTTCAGACGCCCCCCACGGGCCCCCGTTCACCACAAAACTGCTATACCCAGCCACGCCCGAACTCCATAACCCCGAACCCACAAAAACCTCCGAATGGGCCAAAATCCGCCTCGATTTTCACCCCAGCCCCAAACAGGCCGAAGTCCTCGACTCCGCCGCCAAATACCTCATGCTCTGCTGCAACCGCCAATGGGGCAAAACCACCACCATCGCCATCAAGGCCCTCCACGAAGCCCTCAAAACGCCCAGTCTCAAAATCGTCATCATCTCCCGCTGCCGGGAGCAAGCCGGCATTCTCATCGAACACGCCACCGATTTCGCCATCGCCCTCGGCCACCCCGTCCGTCGCGTCCTCGGCCAGTCTTTTTCTCTCAAATTGCCCAATTTGAGCAGCATCTGCGCCGTCCCCCACACCAGCGACACCAGCGTCGGCCGCACCGCCAAAATCCTCATCGTCGACGAAGCCGCCCTCGTCAAAGACGAAGTCTACTTCTCCGTCTCCCCCTTCGTCGCCCGCACCCACGGCAGAATCTGGCTCCTCTCCACCCCCACCAGCCAAGCCGGCTACTTCTACAACTACTGGCACGACAAAACCGCCGACTGGCAACGCATCTTCTCCAACATCCACGACTGCCCCGAAATCGACCGCCAATTCCTCGAAATGCAACGCCGCGCCAACCCCGTCAAATACCAGCAGGACTTCCTCTGCGAGTTCGTCCAACCCGCCAACCGCCTCTGCTCCCGCGAATTCGTCCGCTCCATTCTGCGCAAAAAAGATCAAATTTCCTAGGAGAACCTCATGTCACATCCCATCGAAAACGGCGCAGGCCTCGTCAGTTTTGTACCCGGTCGAACCCGCCAGCCCGAGCCCAAAGCCTACAACGGTCTCGACCTCGGCCGCCGCAAGGACCACTCCGCCCTCGCCGGCCTCGATCTCCTCTGGTTCCCGCGCGGCCATTGCCCCGTCACCTACGCCCATCTCTACCAGCCGCGCCTCGACATCCGCTCTCTCACCCGTTTCCCCTACGGAACCGATTACGACGACCTGCACACCCTCGTCTCCAAACACCTCGAACTCCGCTCGCAAAAGCAGGAACTCGTCATCGACGCCGGCGGCCCCGGCCTGCCCATGGTCGACCGTCTCCGCAACACCCTCACCGCCAACGTCGCCATTCGCCCGGTCTTCATCACCGGCGGAAAAGTCGAAAACACCCTCAGCGGCGGCTACGTCTCCATCCCGCGCCGCTCGCTCATCACCACCCTTTTGCTCGTCATCGACGCCCATTCCCTCACCTGTAAAGAAGGCCTCGAACACTGGGATATCTTCGAAGACGAACTCATCGAACTCCGCGGTGACACCTCCCATCCCGCCTCCTCCAGCGGCCACGACGACCTCGTGATGGCCCTCGCCCTAGCCGTCAGCGCCGCCGTCCGCGACACCCCCCAACTCCTCCCCCCATCGGACGAGCGAAAGGCCGATGGCCTCCGCTTCGGCTTCATCGACAAACCCCTCTTCTAAAATAGGTGTCACCCAGTGTCAGGCAGTGTCAGGCAGTGTCAGGCAGTGTCAGGCACCAATTAATTGCCTCGCGCTTCCGTACCCGGACGCGCCCGGCCCAAACAAATCATACAATCGAAAAGGAGACACAAACCATGCCCACCCGCCGCCGCTTCCTCGCCACCGCCGCCGCCCCTGCCGTTTTGGCCCAAACCAAGCCAAACGACAAGATCCGTATCGCCCTCATCGGCGCAGGCGGCATGGGTTCCGGCGACGTCACATCCTCCCTTTCCACCGGCGATTCCGAACTCGTAGCCGTCGCCGACATCTACGACGGCCGCCTCACCCGCGCCAAGGAAATCTGGGGCGCTCATATCCAAACCACTCGCGATTACCGCGAAATCCTCGCCAAAAAAGACATCGACGCCGTCATCGTCGCCACCCCAGATCACTGGCACGCCCGCATCGCCGTCGATGCCATGAACGCCGGAAAAGACGTCTATGTCGAAAAGCCCATGGTCCAGAAGGTAGCCGACGGCCACTTAGTCATCGAAGCCGCCAAAAAGACAAATCGCATCTTACAATTCGGCAGCCAGCGTGTATCTTCTATTATCTACGACAAAGCCCGTGAGTTACTCGCCCAAGGCGCAATCGGCGAACTCAATCTGGTCGAAGCCTGGTGGGATCGTAACTCCGCCATCGGCGCTTGGCAATACTCCATCCCGCCCGATGCCTCCCCCGCTAACATCGATTGGGATCGCTATCTCGGCAGCGCCCCCAAACGTCCCTTCGAACCCGTCCGCCTCTTCCGCTGGCGTAACTACCAGGACTACGGCACCGGCGTCGCCGGCGACCTATTCGTCCACCTCTTCTCCGGCCTCCATTTCATCACCGGAGCACAAGGACCCGAACGCGTTTTCGCCACCGGAGGCCTCCGCTATTGGAAGGATGGCCGCGACGTTCCCGACATCATGATGGGCATCTATGACTACCCCGCCCATCGCAATATGCCCGCGTTTAACCTCGCTTTGCGCGTCAATTTCGTCAACGGCGCAGGCGAAACCAGCGGCTTCCGCTTCGTGGGCTCCGAAGGAATCATGACCGTCGGCTCCACCGTCACCCTCGCCAAAGTCAACCGCGAATCCGAGCCCGGCTACACCATCGGCACTTTCCCGCGTAACGTCCAGGACAACTTCCTCAAGGCCTACCGCGACAAATATCCCCCCAAAAAACCCTCCGCCAATGGCATGTTGCCACAAGCTGAAGATACCTTCCGCGCGCCCCGGAATTACAGCGATCACTTCGACCACCACCGTAACTTCCTGGCCGCCGTCCGGTCACGCAAACCAGTAATTGAGGATGCCCTTTTCGGACTGAGAGCCGCCGGTCCTGCGCTGCTCAGTAACCGCAGTTACTTCGAGAAACAAACGTTCAACTGGAATGCCGCGAAATGCGAAGTCAAGTCATAACGGCGATATTACTCGCCGCCTCGTCACTCCCTGCTCAAACTTACACCCGAAGTGTGTCCAAAATTGGCTTCCGCGCCATCGGCATTCCCGCCGCCGGACAACATACGCATGCCCGCCTCCGGACCTCCATCGACGCCCAAACCTGGACCCCCTGGCAGGACTTCACCACTGACCCCGAATCCGGCTCGCTCATCTGGCTCGACGCCCCGGCAAACCACGCCGAAATCCAGGGCCTGCCCCAAAATACCCGCGTCCTCCTGATCGATCCCGGCGTCACCCCCCGCCAAGCCGCCGCCGGCGACCTTGCAATCCAGGGCCGCGCCCAGTGGTGTCCCGCGCCATTCTCCTGCCCCAAAGCCGCCAGCCCGTCCACCGCCACGCCCACCCATCTGATCGTCCATCACACCGCCAGCGCCAACACCGCCACCGACTGGCCCGCCGTCATGCGCAGCTTCTGGGAACTCCACGTCAAAGGCAACGGCTGGGCCGACATTGGCTATAATTTCCTCATCGACCCCACCGGCGTCGCCTGGGAAGGCCGCGGCGACGGCATCCTCGGTGCCCACTTCTCCGGTGTCAACACCGCCACCACCGGCATCTCTATGATCGGCACTTTCACCCGTCAAGCCCCCTCCAAACCAGCCCTCGACAAGCTTGTCGATCTCCTCACCTGGCAGGCCCGCCGCTACAATTTGGACCCCTACGCCCAAACCCTACACGCCGCCAGCCGCCTGGAACTCAACGTCATCAGCGGCCATCGCGACGCCGGTCTCTCACCCCTCGCCAGCGGCCGCACCGAGTGCCCCGGAGTCGCGCTCTACCCTCTCCTCCCGGCCATTCGCGAACAGGTCTGCCGCAACATCGAAGGCTGTCTGCCAGCCGCGGCCCGGCCCAATTCCTGCGCCGCCGCCGCCGACCCTTGCCTCTCCCGTTACGGCGTCGTCAACAGCGCCAACTTTGACCCTCGCCCCGTAGCCCGCGGTTCCATCGCCAGTGTCTTCGGCGCAAACCTCGACAACCTGACCGCAACCGTTAACAACCGCCCCGCCGCCATCGCCGGGGCTACTCCAAACCAACTGAACCTCCTCATCCCAGCCAACACCGAGCCCGGCACCAGCCGCCTCCAACTCCTCGATGGAGCCACCGTGAAAGCGGAGCGCCTGATCTGGGTCACCGAAACCGCCCCCGCCCTCTATGCCGCGCTCAATCATGACGATCAGACTCTCAACACGCCATCCGCGCCCGTCGCCCCCGGCCGTCCGTTAGCCATTTACCTCGCCGGAGCCCAGTCAAACCAGCCCTGGACCGCCACGCTCGGCCCCCACTCCGCCGAAACCCTGTACCTCGGCCAAGCACCAGGCTTCCCCGGCCTCTGGCAGGCCAACATTACGGTTCCGGCAGCCATTCCGCCCGGCTCCCACGCACTGACGATAACGATCTCCGGCGTCCCCGCCGCCCCGGTTCCAATCGAGGTGGGCCGCCCTGCCGGCACCGAATACCAAACCGTCCCCATCCATCGAAAGGTGAACTAACCATGGCCTCTCCAAACGACAAAATCCGCTTCGCTCTCATCGGCGCAGGTGGCATGGGTACCGGTGACGCCACCGACTGCCTCGGCCTCGGCGGCACCGAAATCGCCGCCGTCGGCGACATCTACGAAGGCCGTCTCGAACGCGCGAAAGAACGCTGGGGCACCCAGCTCTTCACAACCCGCGACTACCGCGAAATCCTCGCCAAAAAGGACATCGACGCCGTCATCGTCGCCACCCCCGACCACTGGCACGCCCAAATCGCCCACCACGCCCTCATGGCCGGCAAAGACGTCTATGTCGAAAAGCCCATGGTCCACAAGTTCCCAGAGTGCAAAATGCTCATGGACGCCCAGGCCAAAAGCGGCCGCATCCTCCAGGTCGGCAGCCAATACGCCAGCGCCATGGTCTTCCTCAAAGCCCGGCAACTCATCCAGCAGGGTGCCCTCGGCGAGCTCAATCTCGTCGAAGCCTGGCTCGACCGCAATACCGCTCTCGGCGCATGGCAGTACTCTCTGCCCGGTCCCGATGCCACTCCCGAACGCATCGATTGGGACCGATTCCTCGGCAATGCCCCCAAACATCCCTTCGACCCAATCCGGCTCTTCCGCTGGCGAAATTATCGCGATTACGGCACCGGCGTCAGCGGCGACTTATTCGTCCACTTACTAACTGGACTCCATGTCGCCACGAACAGCCTCGGCCCCAGCCGCATCTACGCCACCGGCGGCGTCCGCTATTGGAAGGATGGCCGCGACGCCTACGATGTCGTCCTGGCTCTCATGGACTACCCAAAGACCGAACGGCACTCCGAATTCACCTTCGCCCTCCGCGTCAACCTTGCCAGCGGCGCCGCCCCTCCCGAACGCTTCGGCCTCAAGTTCGTCGGCAGCGAAGGCACCATGGAAGTCACCATGAACGGCGTGACCCTCGACCGTAAACCCCGCGAAGCCGAGCCCGGTACGACGATCGACAACTTTGACATGGCGACCCAAAAGAAGATCCTCGACGCCTATCGCCAAAAGTACCCCTCGCAAAGGGCCACACCGGACGCCATGCGCCCCGACGGTTCCGATCGCTTCACGCCGCCGCGCGGCCACAACGCCCACGTCGATCATCTCCAAAACTGGGTCAGCGCCCTCCGCTCCCGTAAGCCGTTCTTCGAGGACGCGACGTTCGGCTCCCGCACCGCCGGACCCAGCCTGGCCGTTAACTTAAGCCTCGAAACGCAGAGGGCCATTCACTGGGACCCAAATAACATCAGACTCATCTGAAGCGCCGCCGCAGTCCGCGACCGCCCGGTCTTGGCTACGCCATCGCCGCGCACTCTACTGCTTCTTCGCAGAGCCCAAATACAGCGCATTCAGCAAAAGCTTAAAGGTCCCAAACGGCTGGCCGCGGTGCTGTACACGGAACCCGTAGAGCAGCACCCGGCCCTTGCCGTACGCCGCGTCCACCAGGATGCTCTTGCCGAGTACCGACCGCTCGCCGCTCAGCCAGCCGCTGGCTAGCAAGTCCCGGCGCGCGAAGTTCACCACCGGCTTCGCGCCCGCGCCCGAGACATCCATCACCGGTCCGCCGTTCGAGAACACGATCGCCTCCTTCGGCATCCCAAATGCCAACGGGCTCGTCGTATCCACCGTCGCCCGCAGCAGCGAGCCCGGCGAATAAAATCCCGTCTCCGATCCGCGGGTCACGCTCCTCACCGCCAACGGGAAGAACTGCATCGGCAACTCCGCCGCCGTCGACAACGCCACCATCGTCCCGCCCTCCCGAACGAAGGCGTCCAGCGCCGCCACGCCCTGCGCGCCGATCCCGCCCACATGTTCAGGCCGTGGCCGCGGCCGACCCCGGTTCGGGTTGTTCATATCGCCCTCTTCCCCGCCCCCGCCATTCTCGCGGAGCCCATGCAGAATCGAGTCGGTAGATTGCTGGGCGAACAGCACCGTGTCAAATCGCTCCCGCAACCCGCCCTTCTGAAAGTCGGCGTTGTGCAGCACCGTATACGGAACATGGAACGTATCGAGCAGCCATTGGGTCCAACCCAGATCCATATTGGGCGCATAGGGCTCATAGACGGCCACACGGACCTTCTTCAGCTCCCAGGCATACCCGGAGGTCACCAGCTTCCCATCGGCCGACCAGCCCACCTTCTCCCCCGCCGCCAGCATCTGGGCCAGCTTCAAATACGACGAGTTGTCCCGGCTGTCCAACTGCCAATCCGCCGCTGGCACCGCCGCCACCGCTTCCAGGCCCGCCGTGTCGAAGCGGTCATTGACCCGCTCCACACGCACGCCCATCTGCATCGGCAGCGTCCACCCCGCCACGTCGTAGGGACGCTTGGTCGGTCCGGTGGTGCCGCTGCGCAGCTCGGGGTAAGATTGCGGCTCCATCAGGTCCACGAGATACGAGCGAAACGCCTGGCCGACCAGCATCACATACGAGCCGACCGGGTAGATCTTGTCGCCCATCCGGATCTCAGCCGTCGCCCGCTTCACTTCGATGCCTCCCAATTGCAGCCGACGCAGCATCTCGGTGGCCGTCCAACGGTCCCATTGGTCCGGCGGAACCACATAGGCAAACGGCTTGGCGGTATCGGCCATCGCGATATTCTTCGCCGCCAGGTTCCAGGCCTTGTGGATCCAGTGCTCGGGCATCGACGCCGCCAGATTCAGGATGGCCATATCGGCGGTCAGCATGTACTCGATCGCGTCGCGGGGACCCCAATGGCCCAATGCCGCTTACTTTGTGTAGCAGAGCGGTATTTTGCTGAAGTTCAAATTATCTGCTGGACATTTTCGCCGCCGCTGGGTATAGTTTGTTGGATGGGTCCACCAGAACAATTAGTGTAAGCCTTGAGAAGATCGGTCTCGACGC
>CAMDKT010000265.1 GCA_945900935.1 Candidatus Sulfopaludibacter sp. SbA3
TTGAAAACACGGGGGTTGCGCTTCGTCCGAACCGTTTCAGGCACCGAACCTCATGAACTACTTGAAGGACGGTGAAAATTACGACCGGCCGTTTTGGCCGAATGCAGCCAATACGACCATTTTTGAGACAGCGGCGCCTGTTACTGAGAGCCCGTGTTCATTGGCGAGCAAGCTTCGTGGGACGCGCTCTAATTACGACAAGTACTTTTTGATAACAAGCGGAAATGCGGCAAAACCGGGTAATACGGGACAAGCTCTATGTAGAAGAGCAAATCTACCCTGGCGCATAGCGCCCCCTAGAATATCAGGCGCAGGACCAGTTCCGATTGGCGGCTGAGATTAGCCTGGCCGGAGATGCGGCCGAATTGGCCGAGGGCGCCGAAGGTGGTGTTGGGACTGCCGAAGACGGGATGGTTCATCAGGTTGAAGGACGAAGCGCGAAGATTGACCTTCAACCGTTCGGTGATGATGAACTGTTTGGTCAACGTGAGGTTGATGTTGTTCATGCCGGGGTTGCGGAGCCAGCCGACGCGGGAGCCGGTGTTGCCGAAGGTGAAGTCGGGCGGTTGGGCGAAGGCGGCCGTGTTGAAATAAGCGCCGAGGCGGCTGTTGACGGTGCCGGTGATGCCGGACTGCGGATCGCCGATGACGTTGGGGCGCTGGCCGCCCGCGCCGGTCAGGAAGAGCGTGTTCTGGTTGACGCCGAAGCTGAGCGGGAAGCCGGCCTGGAAGGTGCTGAACGTCGCCATGTTCCACTGGCCCATCAGGAGGTCGACCGCTTTCGAAGCGTTGCCCATGTACTTGCGGCCTTTGCCGACGGGCATGTCCCAGGAGGTGGTGACGGTGAGGCGATGGGGCACGTCGAAGCTGGTGACGGCGCGCTCAATGCGGCGGTCGTAGTTGTTTTGATACGGACCGATGTCGCCCATGTTTTTGGAGTACGTGTAAGAGACGATGGTGGTGAGGCCGTGCCATAGACGCTGTTCAAACTTGCCTTGGAAGGAGTGGTAGACGGTGTTGCCGTAAGTGGGGAGGTTGCGGGTGACATTGAGGAACTGCGGATAGGGGCGGAGGAGTTGCTGGCGCTGTACGGTGGCGCCGGCGAGTTGGCCGACGGTGATGCGGCCGGCGAAGGGATTGGGCACGGTGTCCAGGAGCGCGCGGCCGAGGGAGAGGAATTGCGCGGGGACTTGATTGATGTTCTCGCTGATGCCGGTTTGGGGATCGCTGGTGATATGGATGCCGCGGCTGCCGACATAGCCGAGTTGGAGTAAGGATTTCGAAAAGACCTCGCGTTGGATGTTGACGTTCCAGGTGTGGAGGAGTGGGGTGACGTCGCTGGGATCGAAGTAGGAAATATTTTGACCGAGGAGGGTGGCGAGACCGAGCGAGTTGCCGGTGGCCGGGGCGAGTCCCAGCGGAAAGGGATTGCTGAGGCGGTCCTTCGGCGTGAAGGCATCTTGAGAGGTGACGACGCTGGTAGTGGTAGAGAAACCTACGGCATCGACGGAACCGACGACAGGCATGTAATGAAGCGCGTAGCCGGAGCGGAGGACGGTCTTAGGCATGAATGTGTAGGCGAAACCGAAGCGAGGGGCGATGTTATTGCGGTCCGGGTTATAGATGCCGCGGGGCTGGCTGCCGGCGCCGGCGTATTGCAGTCCGCCGCGAGACGACGCGCCGGCGGGGCTGGCGGAGGAGATGTCGAAACCGCGAGTGGCGCGGTTGTAGCGCTCTGTACGAGGAGTTTCGTACTCGTAGCGCAGGCCCATGTTGAGAGTGAGTTTGGACGTTGCGCGGTAGTCATCCTGGAAGAAGAAACCGTAGTATTTGTTGAGGATGGAAACGCCGTTATTGTTGGCGAGACTGCCGCCGCCGAGGCCCAGCAGGAATGAGGCCATGGGGAAGCCGGTGTTGCCGGCCGGTGTGAGCGCGGAGGGGCCGTTGGACCAGGCGTTGGAGAACGAGAAGGTGCCGCTGGGATTGAGATTGCGGAAGAAGTTGCCGTAGAGGAGCCGGAGGTCTGCGCCGGTTTTGAAGACGTGTTTGCCGCGTTGGTGGGAGACGTTGGTTTGGAGTACGTAGGTGCGGCCGACGTCGGCGACGAGGCCGCTGTTGGCGAGGCCGTTGAAACCGGTGACGCCGATGGTGGGGAATGATTTCCGTTGCGTGAGGCCGATGTACTGCGGGGAGAAGCCGAGGGAGGAGAGATCGAAGCCGTCGGACCAGGGAACGTTGTCCTCCTTGCCGTAGGCGTAGCCGAGGCGGACATCGAAAGTGGTGCTGGTATTGAGCAGGAAGGTGTTGCCCCAGGAGGCGCCGAGGTTGGGGCGGTTGACAACGTTGCGGCCATTGGTGGCGATGCCGTTGAAGTCGTTGGGGAAGACGAGCAGACCGTTGCCTTTGTTAAGGCGGAAGAAGGTGTTCCAGGCTTGGCTGAAGCGATGGTCGATTTTGGTGACGAACATGTCGTAGTTGCGGGGCCATTTGCCGGAGAAGCCGTAGTTTTGGACCCAGGGCTGGGCGGCGTTGGGGGAGGCGCGGTTGGGCGTGGGCCAGAAGGGCATGATCTTCTGCGCGACGGGGTCCTGGCGGTTAGCGGGGATCATGTTGCCGGCGAAGGGCGTGCGGGTGGGGGTGCCGTTGACGGGGGCGACGGAATAGGGGTCGTAGAGGATCTGCGGGACTTCGGAAAAATCGCCGGTGCGCATTTTGGCGGTGGGCACGGAGAGGATGTTGTCCTGGCCGTTGCCTTCGCGCGCGCCTTCAAAGCTGGCGAACCAGAAGGTTTTATTGCGGCCGTCGTAGAGCTTTGGAAACAGCACGGGACCGCCGACTGCGACGCCGTAGGTGTTAGCGCTGAAGGCGGCGAGTTTACGGCCCTGACCGCGGGCGAAGAACCCGTTGGCGTCGAGGGCGGAGTTGCGGAGAAAATGATAGGCGGTGCCGTGGATAGCATTGGTGCCGCTCTTGATTACCATGTTGGTGATGCTGCCGCCGCTACGGCCATATTCGGCGGAGAGAGTGCCCATTTCGAGCTTGAATTCGGCGATGGAATCGACGCTGGGGACCCATTGGGAGATGCTTACGCCGCGGTTGACGTTGACGGTGTTGGATGCGCCGTCGACGAAGACGTCCGTGGCCGCGACGGGTGCGCCGTTGGCGGAGAAGAAGATGTTAGTGATGGTGTCGTTGGGGCGCGTGTCTTCGCCGTAGCGGTTGTTGACGACGCCGGGAGTGAGCGTAAACATGAAGAGCGAGCTGCGGCCCTTGAGGGGAAGGTTGTCGCGGATTTCGGAACGGATGGCGGTGCCGAGGGAAGTGGAGTCTGTATCGAGGACGGCGATGTTGGCGATGACGTTGACGGTGTCGGCGGTGTCGCCGATCAGGAGGGCGACGTCCTGACGAAGGGTTTGGGTAAGGGCGAGGGTGACGCCTTTTTCGACACTCGTGCGGAAGCCGGGGGCTTTGACAGTGAGATCGTAAGTGCCGGGCAGGAGGAACTGGAAGATGTAGAAGCCGTCGGCGTTGGTGACGGCGGCGCGGTCCTGGCCTGTATCGACGTTGCGGAGGGTGATGGCGGCGTTGGCGACACTTGCCTGGGAGGGGTCGGCGACGGTGCCTTGCAGGGTAGACCGAAAATCCTGAGCGGTGGCTGAGACGAGGAACGCGAATAGAACGAGACGCCTTTTCATCACGGAATGATATCAAATTTTCAGGGCGCGCGCCTCCGTCCTTTCAAGATGCTTGAATGACTTTCTTAGAGGCCCTTCACCTTCCAGCCGGTGCGATAGGGGCGCTTCAAAAAAACATTCGCCTGCTTTTCATTGCGGAATTTCAGTTTAGCCGAGTTCCATTCGAGGGTCGTTTTGGGGAAGCGGGTGGCGAGGCTGCCGAGGAGGACCGTTTCGCTGAGCGGGCCGGAATAGGTGAAGGGGGTGGAGGTTGGGCCTTTGCCGAGAATAGCGTCGACGAACTCGTGATAGTGGTTGTTGGTGGTGACTTCGGGCCTTTTGAAGTCTTTGAAAAGGGCCTGCGGGAAGAGCGATGGGAAGGCGACGTGGGGGACAAGCATCACGCCTTTTGTGCCGATGATGATGGAGCCTTGGCTGGGGAGCCTGGCGCCTTCGATGAGTGCCTGGATTTCCTGTGGCGGGCGTTCGTCGCCGTCATACCAAGTGACGTTGACGGTCTTGCCATCGGTGTATTGGGTGCCTGGAAACGTGTATTTGACGATGGCGTTGACGGCCCAACTGTGTTGGCTGGGGGCGGGGCCTTCGGCGCGGACGGTGAGGGGAGCGGTGAGGGCGAGCGCACCGAAAACGGGATCGTAAATATGGCAGCCCATGTCGCCGAAAGTGCCGGTGCCGAACTCCAGACGCTTGCGCCAGTTACCGGGATGGCAGTAGTTTTTGATGTACGCTTCGGGCCGCGCTACGCCGATCCAGCCGTCCCAATCGAGCGTGGCGGGCACGGCATCACCGGCCGTGGGGCGGGGTTCGAGATCGCCCCATTTCTTGTTGCTCCAGGCGTGGACTTCCTTCACCTTGCCGATCGTGCCGGCATGGACGAGCTGGACGGCGGTACGGTACTCGGGCCCGGAATGAACTTGGATGCCCATCTGGGTGACGAGGCGTTTGGAGACCGCGTATTTTTGCAGCTGGCGGGCTTCGGCGACGTGGGAAGTGAGGGGCTTTTGGCAGTAGACATGGAGACCGCGGCGCATGGCTGCCATGGCTTGCGGGGCATGCATGTGGTCCGGGGTGCCGACGCAGACCGCGTCCAGATTTTTGTACTCTTTGTCGAGCATTTTGCGCCAGTCCTGATAGAGGGTGGCTTTTGAGTAGGCGGTTTTGACGCGTTCGGTGCGAGCGGTATCGACATCGGCGGCGCTGATGAGATCGACCGCCGAGTGCGTGGCGATGCCATTGAGCGTGGCCCAAGCCATGCCGTTCGCGCCCATGGAGGCGAGGCGGACGCGGCCGCTGGGGGGCGCGGAAATCAGGTTGCGAATGAAGAACGGGGCGGCGAGTAGGGCGCGGCGGGTGATTGGCATTTTGTTTATCGGCGAACCTGATCGACGGTTCCGGAGCGGACTTCGGTATTTGGGAGGGCGGCGCGGAGGCGCGCCAGGCCGGTTGCGGTGAGAGGCGTGTTGACGACGTCGAGACGTTTCAAGTTCGTCAGTTTGGCTAGGCGATCGATGCTGACATCGGTGATCTTGCTGTTGCGCAGGCTGAGCTGTTCGAGTTGCGTCATGGCTGACAGCGTTTCGACGCCGCGATCGGTGACGGTGACTTGCCAGAGGCCGGAGTCGGTTCGCTGCAGGCCGCCGAGGTCCAGTTCCTTAAGGCTGGCGATGAGGCGAAGCGGCGTGAGGCCGACATCGGTCATCTTGTTGCCGCCGACGGCGAGCGAGTGGAGCTTGGGCATGGTGGTGAAAGAATCCATTCCGTTATCGCTCATTTCGGCGAAACCGGAGTCGATCCAGGCTAGCTCCGAATGGTTGGCGAGAAGGGCGAGACCGGCGTCGGTAAGCTTGGTTCCGCGAACGTTGAGCCACTGCAATTTCGGCCAGTTTTTGACGACGGCGAGGGCACCATCACCGGTGAGTTCGGCGTAATAGAGGTTGAGATGCGTGACGTTTTTGAGGCGTTTCAAATGGGTGAAGCCAAGGTCGGAGACGCGGGTGTGTGAGAGGTCGAGGCGTTCGAGCGTGGGGATCTGGCCGACGCGGGAGAGGTCGCCGTCGGTGATCCACGTACGGGAGAGATCGAGGGCGACGATGGCTCCCTTAGCGTTTGTTTCCGCGGTGCCGCCGATTTCCTTGACCCAGTCCATGGGCGAGAGGGCGGCGGCGAGGAGTAGTGTTGCGGTCCACATTGCTAACTCTTCCTCCGTGTGGGGAGGGCGGAGGCGGGGTCGAAGATAATGCGCGTTTCCGGTTTTGCCTGCTGGAGTTTGGTGTTGGCGGCTTCGGTGATGAGCGTGTGGTAGATATTTAGCTCGCGGAGTTTCGGGAATTTGGTTAAGGTTTCGACGGACGCGTCGGTAAGATTGGCGGTGTCGAGACGGAGTGTTTCGAGATTGGCCAGGGCGGGTTGGAGCAGCGCGAGGCCTTTATCGGAGAGTGCCGTGTAATCGAGGTTGAGAAGTTTGAGCGTAGTGAAGCGGGCGAGGTGCGGGACGGCATCATCGTCGATGCGTGTGCGGGCGGCTTCGAGGCTGGTGAGGTTGGTGAGGGCTGTTAAATGGGCCAGGCCTTTTGCGCCGATCTTGTTGTAGCTGATGTTGAGAGCTTCGAGGTTGGTGAAGGCGGCGACGGCTTTCATGGTGTCGTCGGAGATGTCGGTGCTGAGGAGATCGAGGCGGCGGAGTTTTTTCAGCGGCGCGAGTGCTTGCACGCCGGCGCTGGTGATGTCGGTGTAGGCGAGACGGAGGTTCTGCAGATTCGTCAGAGTGGCGATCTGCGCGGCGCCGGCGTCGCTGATGGGAGCGTTGGTAACATCGAGATCTTCGACGGTTGCTACGTGGCGCAGGCCGATGCCTTTCACTAACGTGTGGGTGAGGGTTAACCGTTGCAGATGCTTCAGCGCGGCGAGCGGTGCCAGGCCGTTATCGGAGACCATGGTGTGGCCGAGGTCGAGATCTCGAAGCGAGGTGAGCTTGGCGATGTTGGCCATGCCGCCGTCGCCGATTTCGGTGGTGTTGAGCCGGAGGCGTTCGAGGGCGGGGAGTTGGGCCAAATGGGCGAGCTGGGCCTCGGTGACGGGCGTGCGGGAGAGATCGATGGACCGGATTTGACCGGCTTCGGTACTGGAGCGGCCGCCGAGACGCTCGATCCACGCGGCCATGGCGGCGGGTGTTTTGGCGGTGGGCGCTGCGGTTCGGAGCGTGGAATCGGTTGAAGGGGGCGTGGATTCCTGGAAGGCGATCTGCACGCCGGGGACGGCGGCGCGGAAGTCCTCGACGCCATTGCGGGTGACGCGGGTGTAGCGGAGATCGAGGTTGGCGAGGTTCTTGAGGGCCTTCAGTTTGGCAAGGCCGGCGTTGGTGATTTGGGAGCGGTAGAGATTCAATTCCGTGAGTTGGCTCATTTGCGAGAGTACGGCCATGGAGTCATCGGAGAGCTGCGCGCCGAGGAGATTGAGGGTACGGAGATTGGTGAGATTGCGGAGGTTGTCGACGCCGCGATCGGTGATTTTGAGGCCGTAGAGATCGAGGGCTTCAAGCGTCTTGAGTTGCGAGAGATGGGCGAGGCCTTCATCGGTGACGAAGGTATCGCGGAGGCGGAGTTGGCGAAGTTTGGTCATGCCGACGGCCGAGGCAAGCCCGGCGTCGGTGACGGGCGTGTAGCTAAGATCGAGCTTTTCGGTGTTGACGAAAGGCGCGAGTCCTTCGCCTTTTACGCGGGTCATGCTGAAACGAAGTTCGCGGAGTTGTTTCAGATTGGCGAACTGCATTAGACCCTTGTCGGAGACGTTGACGTTGCTGAGGAAGTGAAGGGAGAAGCCGAGTTTGTCGAGCTTGGTCAGTGTGGCGAGCGCCTTCAATTCGTCATTGGCGTCGAGCTTGGAACCCGCGCCGGGATTGAAGATGGTGCCGGGGAGGAGGAGTTCCCGGAGTTCCGTGCACGGGCTGAGTTTGCTGAGGTCTTTGTGATCGATGATCGTGCCGATGAGGTCGACAGCTTCCAGGCGGAATTCGGATTTGGGGAGTTGGCTGGGGTCGCTGATCCAGCTTGCGGCATTCGGCAACCGGACGCGCCCGCCGAATTGCAGGACCCATTCGGCGGTGGCGAGATCGGTCTGCGCCAGCAGCGGGAGAGCGAAGAGGAAGGAAAGGATTCTCACAATTTTTGCTGTTTCTCCAATGTGTAGAGATAATACTGTTCGCGCTC
>CAMDKT010000266.1 GCA_945900935.1 Candidatus Sulfopaludibacter sp. SbA3
ATTCCCCAGCCGTAGCCGTATTGGATTCCTTCGGCCCAGTCGAACTGGATCGGTGTAAATGCGGCTTCAATGGATCCGGAGCTCAAGACCTTCGTTGTATAGAGAGCGCGATCCCACTTGTAGAGATCCAATATCGTCGAGTAGAGCGATCCGGCTGCGTACGGCCCCCCCATGTCGATAAAATCCGCGTTGATTACCTTGCCTCCCTCGCCTTTGGAGTAACCCGAGGCGCGGTCCTTCAAGATCGTGGCAGGCCAGTCGTACCCGGTGTCGGTCATTTGCAGGGGCTCGAAAATGTGTTTGCGAAGGAAGTCTTCGTACTTCATGCCGGACACCTGCTCAATGATCACGCCGAGGAGGAAGTACCCCGGGTTGTTGTAACGGAATCTTTTGCCAGGCGCGAATTCGAGGGGGAGGTTCCGAAATTGAAGAATGAAATCGAGCGGTGGGCCTTCTCTCTCTCGCATGTGAGCACTATCCGTGTTGCTGGGAACGCCGCTGGTGTGCGTAAGCAGGTGATGGACCGTGATGCCGTCCCAGGCCTCGGGGATGCCGGGGATGTATTTCGAGATCAAATCGCCGACCTTCAGCTTTCCCTGTTCCTGAAGCTGAAGGATCGCCGCGGCGGTGAACTGTTTGGTTATCGACGCAAGACGAAACTTCGTTTCGGGCTTGTTGGCCACGGCGTGTTCATGGTTTGCAAGACCATAGCCCTTTGCTAGAACAATTTTGCCGCCTTTCGCCAGCAGAACAGCGCCCTGGATACCGGTAGCTTTGATGTAGGAATCGGCTTTCGAGGCAACGCCAGTCGTTGCTTGGCCGGTCAGCGCGCTGGTGAAGCCGGCCAGGAGAATTAGTGCGTTGCGGACGCTCATGGAATTGAGTGTACGGCATTCCCAGCTCATAACGCCCGCGGCCCGCCACGCGCCGCTGTGGGCCACCGAATTACAGGCTCAACCGGGCCCGAATCTTCTCGCTCAACGCTTTTCCATCAACCCGCTTCCCAGCGAGTTTCGCCTTCGCGGCATTCATCACCAAACCCATTTTAGCCTTATCCGTAACGCCGGTTTCGGCGACGGCGGCCTCAATAGCGGCGTTGACTTCCTCTTCCGATGGCGCGGCCGGCAAATACGCTTCGACAAGCACCAATTCCGCCGCTTCTTTATCCGCCAATTCCGGTCGTCCGTTGGCCCGGAACATCTCCATCGACTCCCGTCGCTGCTTGGCGATAGTCGTCACCACCTGCATCTCAGTCGCCTCGTCAAGCGGCTTCATGCTGTCGATCTGAAACTTCTGCAGAGCAGCTTTCAGCATCCGAATGGCGCTGAGGCGGGACTCGTCTTTGGCCTTCATCGCGGCCACCATATCCTTCTGAATCTGATCGAGGAGAGGCATGTTTGTTATTCTAATTGTACGCTCTCTATCCAATGCACATAAAGAAACAACGGCTTTTAACACCGGGCCCGACGCCCCTTTATCCCCCCGCACTACACGCCATGATGGCCTCCGACGTGCACCACCGCACCCAGGACTTCGTCAAGATTCAGAACCAGGCGCTGGCCTCTCTAAGGGAAGTGCTGGGCACCTCGAACGACGTTTTCATTCTGGTTTCCTCCGGTTCCGGCGGCCTGGAAGCATCGGCTTCCAACTTCCTTTCCATGGGCGATACGGTTATTATCTGCTGCGCCGGTAAATTCGGCGAACGTTGGGTGGAGATCGCCAAAGCCTACTCGCTGAACGCGGTTGTTCTGAAGGCTGAATACGGGGATGTCGTCACGCCGGAACGCGTGGCGGAAGCGTTGGCGGCAAATCCGGACGCCAAAGGCGTCATGGTCCAGGCATCGGAAACCTCGACCGGCGCGATGCACGACGTGGAAGCAATGGCGGCCATTGTGAAGCCCACCGGGGCGCTGTTCATCGTGGACGCGATTACCGGCATTGGCACCATGCCGCTCGATATCGACGGCTGGGGCATCGATATCTGTGTCGGCGGCTCGCAGAAGTCGTTCATGATTCCTCCCGGCCTGGCGTTTGTCACGGTGAGCGCGAAAGCCTGGAAGGCCAATGAAACGGCCACCATTCCGCGCTTCTACTTCGATTTGAAGAAGGAAAAGAAGATGATCGACAAGGGCGAAGGGTCCAGTTGGACGCCGAACACTTCGCACATCATCGCTTTGAACGCGGCGCTCGACTACATCAAACAACTCGGCATGCCGAAGTTGATCGAAAACGCGCAATTACTGGCCAAAGCCACACGGCTGGCGGCGGAGGCGCTCGGCCTGGAACTGTTCGCCAAGAACAATCCGGGCAATTCGGTGACCGCAATCAAGGCCCCGGCGGGCATCGATTCCGGCGTCATCGTGAAGGGGTTCCGGACCCACTTTGGCGCCATCATCGCCAATGGACAGGGTTCGATGAAGGGACAGATTTTCCGCATGGCGCATCTCGGCTATTTTGATTTTGCCGACATGTTTGCCGTGATCGCGGCACTGGAACTGATTCTCCAAGCCAATGGCCACAAGGTGGAACTGGGCTCTGGCGTGGCGGCGGTGCAGCGAGTATATGCCGAAGCGGCGATGTCGCAAACGGCGAAGGCGTAACAATACGGGAGCGGAAGTAAAGCAAATGAAGATTCTTGTAGCGGAACCACTGGCAGCGGCCGGTTTGGAATTATTGCGCGCGCAGGCGGGCTGGGACATTGTCGTCTCCAATCCGAAAGAGTATGCAGAGCACCTCGGTGACTGCGACGCGCTGCTTGTACGCAGCGCGGTGAAGGTCAACAAAGATGTCCTCTCGAAATCCCCGAAGCTGAAAGTAGTTGGCCGCGCCGGCGTCGGCGTCGACAATGTCGATCTGGAAGCAGCAACGGCGGCGGGCGTTTTGGTGATGAACACGCCGGGCGGCAACGCCATTTCGGTAGCCGAGCACACCATCGGTTTGATGCTGTCGCTGGCCCGGAGCATTCCGGCCGCGAGCGCCTCGACCAAAAGCGGCAAATGGGAAAAAAAGAAGTTCCAAGGCAATGAACTGCGCGGCAAGACGCTGGGCGTGATGGGCCTCGGCTCTATCGGCCGGGAAGTCGTCAAGCGCGCCTCGGGTTTCGACATGCGCATCGTGGCGCACGATCCTTTCGTGAACCCGCAGACGGCGGCCGATTTGAACGTGGAACTGATTTCGCTCGACGCGCTGTACGCGCAGAGCGACTATATCTCGCTCCACATGGCGCTGACGCCGGAAACGCAAGGAATGCTGAACGCCGCGGCCTTCGACAAGATGAAGACCGGCGTACGGATTATCAACTGCGCCCGCGGCGAACTGGTAAAGTCGGCGGATATCGCGGCGGCGCTGGCCAGCGGTAAAGTGGGCGGCGCGGGCCTCGACGTGTTTGAGAAAGAACCGCCGGCCGCGGACGATCCGCTGTTGTTGGCCGAAAACCTTCTTGCCACTCCGCATATCGGCGGTTCCACCGACGAAGCGCAGGAAATCGTCGGCGTGCGCATCGCGGAGCAGTTGGTGGAATACCTGGTCAACGGCATTGCGCTGAACGCTGTGAACATGCCGGCGCTTTCGCCGGAAATGTACCGGGCCGTGGGTCCGTACATAACGCTGGCCGAACGGCTAGGCAATTTCGCCGCCTTCGCCGCTTCCGGCAATCCCAAGGGCGTCCGGCTGACCTATTCCGGCCGCATCGCCGACTTCAATACGACTCTGCTCCGCAACGCCGGCATGGCGGGCGTCCTGAACCGGTCAATGGAACAGCGGGCGAATCTGGTGAACGCGATGCCGATCGCCAATGAGCGAGGCCTGAGCGTCTCCGAAAAGCATGAAAAGCGGTCCGGACACATCGATTCCATTCGCCTGGAACTGGAGACCGGCGACGGCGTCACAACCGTTGAGGGCGCTGTCATTCTCGGCAAGCCGCGCCTGATCATGGTGGACGGCATTTACTGCGAAGCCACGCTCAGCGGGCATCTGTTGTACTTGCAAAACAACGACGTGCCAGGCGTGATTGGACACGTCGGCAACGTGCTGGGAAAGGCTGGCATCAACATCGCCAACTTCTCGCTGGGCAGGCAGGAAACGCCGGTGGAGGGCAACCCGGTCCGGGCCATCGCCGTGGTCGAAATCGACGGTGTGATCACCGACGCGGTGCGCGCCGACCTGAAATCCAATCCGGCGATCCTCATCGTCCGTCCAGTAGAATTCCTGTCCTAAATCGCAGTTCAATTGCAGGAAAACCCGTTCCCGCCCTGGCAACGGGTTTTTTCTTGCAATTCCGCAAGTCTTGTGTTTGCATACCGAGGCCGATGTGATACCATTAAAGAGCTTCTAGAGGAATCTACCTCGAAACAATCCCACCGCAACGGAGTGGCACGCACCACCGAATGAGTAACACCGTTTTCCTTGGCAACCTTCCTGCCTGGGTGACTGCTGACGATATCAAGTCCTGGCTCTCTGCTGAGAACCTGGTCGCCGATTCTATCAAAGTCATCCGTAACCCAGAAACACAAGAATCCAAAGGGTTCGCGTTCATTGAAGCTCCCAATGTGGAGGAGATGAATTCGATCACCCGCCGATTTGATCGCGCACCACTTGAAGATCGCATGCTCCGCGCCAACCCAGCACAGCCGCCGAAGGCGAAGGCTGGCGCGCCGCCAGTGAGGGCTGCCGGTCCTATGACCGGGCCTCCTCCTCCAGGCGTCGAGCGAGCCAAGCGTCCCCGGCCGACCAGGGACGTTGTCGGCGGTCTCCCTGCGGCGAAGCGCAAGAGCAACAAGCCACAGACGAACAGCGCCTTTGCTGAGGAATTAGCCAAAGCGCTGTAACGTGAGACCTTAACAATAATTGAAAAGGGCGATCCGAAATGGGTCGCCCTTTTTCGTTTGGGAGTGCCCCCGGTTGCTCTCCGTTAACGAGTGTTATAAAGTAGTCGCTCATCGCCGGAGGATGTGTGAAGGACTTTCTATTGCTCAGGGCGACGCTGTTATTCCTTCTGATGGCGTCTGCCTGGCATCTCAAACCGCTCGGGCTGGAAGGTCCGCCCGCGGCCGCGGCGGGTGCTGCGTTATGCGCCGTCATCCTCTTTTTTGAGCATCGCATCCGCGAAATCACATTGAAGCGGCTGATTGGCGCCGCGATGGGAAGTTTGCTCGGCATCCTTGGCGCTTTTTTGATTTCGCTTGTCCTGGACAAAGCGCTCATCGGGGACCGGACCACGCTGCCCTTCCTGGAACTCGCCATTCTCCTATGGATGACCTACTGCGGCCTAGTCATCGGCGCTCACAAGGGCGACATGTTAAATCTGTCGGCGCTGGGCGGGGTTTTTGGCGGTGAAATTTCCACCAGGCAACAGTTCAAAATTCTCGACACATCGGTGATTATCGACGGCAGGATCGCCGATATCGTGGACACCGGCTTCCTCGACGGCGTGCTGGTAATCCCCCAGTTCGTCCTTCGGGAACTCCAAATGGTAGCCGATTCGGCGGATTCGATAAAGCGCAATCGCGGACGCCGCGGACTCGACATCCTGCAAAAAATGCAGAAGGATCCGGCACTGCAGGTGCGAATTGTCGAGGAAGACTTTCCGCAAGTGCGCGAAGTCGACATGAAGCTGATTGAATTGGCGAAAGTCTATGGTT
Source organism: Candidatus Sulfopaludibacter sp. SbA3 (assembly GCA_945900935.1). Classification (GTDB taxonomy): domain Bacteria; phylum Acidobacteriota; class Terriglobia; order Bryobacterales; family Bryobacteraceae. Next base: position 5,640 of record CAMDKT010000266.1, read on the forward strand.
GCAAGGTGGTGACCAACGACTTCAACTTAAACAAAGTCGCCACTCTGCATGGCGTGGAAGTGTTGAACATCAACGAGTTGGCAAACGCCTTGAAGCCGGTTGTTTTGCCCGGTGAAACCATGAAGGTATTCATCCTGAAAGAGGGCAAGGAATCCAACCAGGGTGTGGCTTATTTGGATGACGGCACAATGGTGGTAGTGGACCACGCCCGGAAACTGATATCGAAAACGGTTGAGATCACGGTTACCAGTGTCCTGCAAACGACTGCCGGCAAGATGATTTTTGGCCGCTACGATGAACGGGTACATACCGTCGAGCGCGCCGCGTCGCACTAATTCGAGATTATAATTAAGGCAGTAATGAAAGTAGCAGTCATATTACCGGCCGCGGGCCTGGGCACCCGAATGGCCAAATCGCACGCCGAAAGCGGACCGCACGGCCGGAAACAGTTTCTGCAGTTGGAAGGCGTGCCGATCCTGCTCCACACGATTCGCAAGTTCGCCCGCTGTGCAGCGGTTACGGAGATCGTCGTTGCGCTGCGCGGAGACGACATCGCCTGGGTCCAGGATCTGTTGGATCACGAGAACCTGGGCAAGCCCGTGCGGCTGGTCGTTGGCGGCGAGTCGCGCCAGCAATCGGTAGAGAATGCGCTGGGCCAGTTGGATGAGGATACGGCGCTGGTCGCGGTGCATGACGCCGTGCGACCGTTCGTGGACCTGGCCGCGGTGGAGAAGGTGATTCATGAGGCCGAGTCATGCGGCGCGGCGATCCTGGGCATCGTCCCCGTGGACACTGTGAAGCGCGTTCATTTAAACCGGATCGAGACCACCATACCGCGCGAGCGGCTGGTGATGGCGCAAACGCCGCAAGTGTTCACGCTGGCAATCATCCGTGAAGCGTTCGCCAAAGCGGCGGCCGATGGCTTCGTTGGCACGGATGAAGCCAGTCTGGTGGAGCGGCTCGACAACGTGAACATTCACATCGTTCCGGGCAGTGATCGCAACATCAAAATCACCAAACCCACTGACCTCCATCTGGCCAAGCTGTTCCTGGCCGAAGAGAAAGAGCGACAGACGGCATGACCGCCATCCGCACCGGGTTGGGCTGGGACAACCACCGGATTGCGGAGGGCCGGCCGCTGATTCTGGGCGGCGTCACGGTGCCGTGCGAGTTCGGTCTCGATGGGCATTCCGACGCTGATATTCTGCTGCACGCGCTGACGGACGCGTTGCTGGGAGCCCTGGCGCTGGGCGACATCGGCATGCACTTTCCCGATAACGATCCGCAATGGAAAGGCGCATCCAGCGACCGCTTCCTGGTACACGCCGCAGGGCTGACGAAGGAACGCGGTTGGACCATCGCCAACGTGGACACAACAGTGATCCTTCAACGGCCCAAACTGAAAGATTTCCGCAATCCCATCCGCGAGAATATAGCGCGGCTGCTAGGCTTGGAGTTGGACCAGGTGTCGGTGAAGTTCAAGACGGCGGAATGTGTCGGACCGGTGGGCGAGGGGAAGTCGGCCGAGGCCCAGGCGATCGTCACGCTGTTCCAGTAGAATGAGGGAAGCGTATGAAACTAGTTTTGGCGTTCCTTGCCGTGATTGCGCTGGTGCCGTCTGCAACGGCCGGGATCACCTATACCAAAGAGATCTCGCGGTTGTACCAGGCCAAATGCCAGGGCTGCCATCGGGCTGGCGACATCGCGCCGTTCGCTCTCGATTCGTATGAAGCGGCCAAAACGTGGGGTGCCGATATTCAGCGCGTCGTGCGGGATAAAATTATGCCGCCGTGGAAACCGGTGGACGCTCACGGCGTGTTCAAGAACGATTTCGGATTAACGGACGAGGAGCGCGAGACGATCCTTGCCTGGTATCGCGCCGAAGCTCCGGAGGGTGACGCAGCCGATCTGCCGGAGCCCTTGCCAGAGAAAGGCGAATGGCAGTTGGGTGAGCCGGATGCGGTTATCCAAATGCCGGAGCTTTATAATGTTCCGCGCCGGAAAGATATCTACCGCTGCTTCGTAGTGCCAACGGGTTTCGATGAAGAGGTCTGGTTGAAGGCGCTGCAAGTGGTTCCGGGGAACCGGCAGGTTGTACATCACGTAATTCTGTTCTTGGACGAGTCGGGCCGGTCGGCGGAACTGGACGCCAAGGATGAAGAGCCGGGCTACGAGTGCTTCGGCGGTCCTGGCGACGGCATTCCTG